>JAGAAA010000087.1 GCA_017615495.1 Clostridia bacterium | reverse complement strand
CGGATAGGATCGGCGCCAGCGCCGTCATCAAAGGATACCTAAAATGAAACTTGTCGTACAACGCGTAAAGGAGACCCGTCTGGAAGTGGACGGGCAATTGATCTCCGAAATCAAAAAAGGGCTTGCCATCTACGTGGGCGTGGCCGCGGGCGACACCGAAAAGGACGTGGACTATTTTGCGGAAAAAGTTGTAAAACTCCGCATTTTTGAGGATGAAAACGGCAAGATGAACCTCTCGGTCACCGACATCGGCGGCGAGATCCTTGCCATATCGCAGTTCACCCTGCTCGCGGACGTTTCGCACGGCAACCGTCCGGGCTTTTCGGGGGCGGAAAGACCTGAGCGTGCAAACGAACTTTACGAGCATTTTTGCGACAAAGTCTCCTCCCTCGGCGTACCCGTCAAAAAGGGCGTCTTCGGCGCGGATATGCAAATCTATCAACACAATGATGGACCTGTTACCATCATTTACGGCGACAAATAACGGGTAGCTGATCCCCTTGTAACAGAAAAAAAGCAGACCGCTCGTACGGTCTGCTTTTTGTTTTTGAGTTGAATTCGTTATTTCAGCATAGAATCAAGTTCCGCTTCGATCTTGGCGCGGTCCATGCCCTTGCCGATGAAGACGAGCTTGATCATCTTATCGCCGAACTTGGGGTCCCACTCGGCGGCAACTTCGGGCGCCATCAACAAAATTTCCTGTTGCTCCTGTCTGGAGAGGGAAGCCACCCACGGGCCGGCGTTGACCAAGCTCTTTTGGCTGCCCGCCTGCTCAAACATATACATATTGGCGCTGTCGCGGGAGATCCACGCCACACCCTTGGCGCGAATGACGGTTTTGGGGAAGTTGTTGTTTGCCCAATCGATAAACTTTTTGGTATCGAATTGCGCCCTGCGCTTATAAACGAAGGTGGAAATGTTGTACTCCAAAACTTCGCCTTCCGGCTCCTCTTCTTCCTCAAGTTCTTCCAAGCCCTTGATCCAAGCCGCGGAACGGGACGCCGTTTCAAAATCAAACGCGCCGGTGCCGAGGATCTTATCCAAAGCAACTTCGCCCTTCACCGCTTCGATGATCTCCGCTTCGGGTTGGAGGGCGCGGATGACCGCTTCAACTTCCTTAAGTTGCTCCTTGCTTACGAGGTCGGTCTTGTTGACGATGATCTTGTTGCAGAACTCGATCTGTTGGATGATGAGGTTTTCGATGTCGTCCTCCTCGATGTCCTTTTTCATCAAGTCCTTGCCGTCGCCGAATTCTTCCGAAAGACGCAAGGCGTCCACGACGGAAACAACGTTGTCGAGTACGACGGTCATATCGCAACGCTTGGTGTTTTCGTGCAGGTACTCGATGGTTTGCACGATGGGCACGGGCTCGCAAATGCCGCTGGCTTCGATCATGATGTAATCAAACTTGCCGCTCATAACAAGTTCACCGATCTGCTTGATCAAGTCTTCTTTGAGGGTGCAGCAGATGCAACCGTTTTGGAGGGGGACGAGGCTGGCGTCCTTTTCCTTCACTACGCCGCCCGCGGCAAGAAGGCTGGCGTCGATGTTAACTTCGCCGATGTCGTTGACGATGACGGCGACGTGATAGCCTTTTTGGTTGTTCAAAACGTGGTTCAAAAGAGTTGTTTTACCTGCGCCGAGGTAGCCGGTGAGCAAGGTGATAGGCACTATTTTTTGTTGCATAATTCTCTCCTTTTACCGATTTTTGACGGAAAATTCTATATTATTATACCGCGCGTTAACGCTTTTGTAAAACGTTATTCGTCCGTAATCAAACTTTCGCCGCTCTCCCCCGTTTCGGCGCGCTTTTTAAAAACGCGACGGAACACCAAAAGGATCATTACGAGGTCTATTGCAAAATTGATGATCCAACTGATGGGGTACGAAAGCCACAGCGAGCGCGGCTCGCGAAAAGCGCGGAAGTACACAAACACCCAAACGATGCGGTAAACGCACACCGAAAGGAAGCTTGCCGCGGTGGGCATCACGGAATAATTCATGCCGCGCATGCATCCGACCAAAACTTCCACCACCCCGCAAACGAAGTAGAAGGGCAGGATGACCATCATCCTTTCCCCCGCTACGCGGATGACCTCCTCTTCGGAAGTGTATATCCCCGCAAGTTGATGTCTGAGGAGCATAAACAATCCACCGAGCAAGATGCCCACGATCGCCTCGATCAAACAGCATTCCCACATCACGTGACGGATCCTCTTATATTTGCCGGCGCCGTAATTCTGCCCCGAAAAGGTGCTTGCCGTGCCCGCCACCGCATTCATTGAGGTGTAAACGAAAGCTTCGATGGAAATGCCGGTAGCGTTGCCCGCAATGACCGCCGCGCTGAAAGTGTTGATAGCGCTTTGAATGATGATGTTTGCGATGGAAAAGAAGGAGGAAAGAATGCCCGACGGAAGACCGATGCGGACGATGTGCTTAAGCTCCTCTTTGTGGAAGCGCAGCTTTTTAAGGTCAAGCTTGAGTTCGCCCTTTTCACGAAGAAGCGCAAGGAGGACAAGCGCCGCCGAAATATACTGCGAAACGATGGTTGCGACGGCAACGCCCGCAACGTCCATATTTGCCGCCACGACGAGAATGATGTTCAAAACGACGTTGACCACGCCGGCAATGGTCAGATACAAAAGCGGGCGGCGGGTATCCCCTTTTGCGCGCAGGAGCGCCGCGCCGAAGTTGTAGATGACGTTGGCGGGCGCGCCGAAGAAGTAGATAAACAGATAGGTATGCGCCTTGTCGATGACTTCGGGGTTTGCTTGCATCCAAACGAGAAACTGCCTCGCGCCGATGGTGCCCACCGCCATTACGACCAAACCGATCGCCAAAGCAAGCAGCATCGAGGTATGCACGGTACGCTCCGCTTTTTCGCTGTTACCCTCACCGATCGCTTGCGCCATCACGACGTTGACGCCAAGCGAAACGCCTATCGCCACGTTGACGAAAAGATTGATCAACGAATTGTTGGAGCTGACCGCCGCAAGTGAGATCACGCGAGTTTGCGAAAAGTTGCCGATCACCACGAGGTCAACGGCGTTGAACAACAGTTGCAAAACGCCGGAAAGCACGAGGGGGATGGCAAAAGCAAGCAGATTGGGGAACAACCTGCCCGTCGTCATATCCATTCCTTTTTTGGTCGACAAAAAGCTCATAACGAAGTTATTTTAATAACTTCTTCCCGAAAATGTCAATTTAAGAAAGGCTTTTTATTGATTTGACGCAAAAAAAATGGTACTATTAAGCAAGAATTCCGTCAAGGAGCAAACTATGTACGTCTTAACGCTCAAAAAAGGAGAGGAAAAACGCGCCGACAAGCACCCGTGGATCTTTGCAAACACCGTGCAAAAAATCGAAGGGAAGGACAGCCAAGGCTCGGTTGCGAAGGTGGTCACCCAAACGGGTCGACTCGTGGGCTACGGCTTCATCAACCACGCTTCCAAAATCATCGTCCGCCTTTTGACGCGGGACGAAACGCCCATTGACAAAAAGCTTTTTCTCGAAAGAGTGCTTAAGGCAAAGGCGCAACGCGAAGCGTTGGGCTACGGCGACAACTATCGCGCCGTCTTCAGCGAATCGGACGGGCTCCCCGGGCTCATCGTGGATAAGTACCGCGACCACCTTTCGGTGCAACTTTTAACGCTCGGTATGGACGTCAGACGTGATTTGATCACGGAGGTTTTGAAGGAAGCCTTCTCCCCCTCTTGCATTTACGAGCGGAGCGACGTCGCCTCCCGCGCAAAGGAAGGTTTGCCGGAAAGAAAGGGCGTCCTTTACGGCACCCTTGACAAAAACCTGACCATCGCAGAAAACGGGCTCACCCTTGCCATTGACCTGGAAAACGGTCAAAAGACCGGTTACTTTTTGGACCAAAAGGAAACGCGGGCGGCGATCACCCGTTACGCAAAAGGCCGCAAAACGTTGGACCTCTTTTGCAATCAAGGCGGCTTTGCCTTAAACGCCGCCAAAGGCGGAGCGAAGGAAGTCACCGCGGTGGACGTCAGCGAAACGGCGCTCGCGCAAGTTGAAAAGAACGCCGCCTTAAACGGCTTTGCCCAAATCAAAACGGAAAAAGCGGACGTATTTGCTTATCTGCGCGAAAGCAAAAAGAAGCTTCAGCGCTACGACCTGATCGTCCTTGACCCTCCTGCCTTCACCAAAAGTTCCGATACCGTCAAGGAAGGCTACAAAGGGTACCTCACCACAAACGCCGAAGCGCTTTCCATCTTGGAAAAGGGCGGCGTGATGTTTACCTGCAGTTGCAGCCGCTTTATGACCATCCCTCTCTTCCTCAAAATGGTGGAAGAAGCCGCCGCCATCGCAAAAGTGAACGTAAAACTTTTGGAGATACGCACGCAAGCGCCCGACCACGCTTCCCTGATCGGGCTGGACGACGCCCTGTACCTTAAAACCAT
This sequence comes from Clostridia bacterium, assembly GCA_017615495.1. Lineage (GTDB taxonomy): Bacteria > Bacillota > Clostridia > Christensenellales > CAG-1252 > CAG-1252. The sequence goes on along the minus strand of JAGAAA010000087.1, from coordinate 3,285 downwards.
CGTCCTGATGCGAGTTTGATCCTCAGCGCCCCATTCGGGGCGCTTTTTTTTGCCCTCTTGAAATAACTTTTATTTTTGTGTTATAGTATTGATATGGGCGACAGCAATATCGAAAAACTGCAAGAAATCGTGGACAGATCCCGCCGTCTGGTATTTTTCGGCGGCGCCGGCGTCAGCACGGAAAGCGGCATCCCCGACTTTCGCAGCAAGGACGGCTTGTACAACCAAAAGTACAAGTTCCCGCCCGAGTATATGCTTTCGCACTCTTGCTTTGTGGACCGCACGGAGGATTTTTACGAGTTTTACCGCGATAAGATCCTCGCCTACGAAGCAAAGCCCAACGCCGCGCACCTCTTTCTTGCGGAGTTGGAAAAGACGGGGCGTCTTTCCGCCGTCGTGACGCAAAACATCGACGGATTGCATCAAGCGGCGGGCAGCAAACGGGTTTTTGAACTGCACGGCTCGGTGCACCGCAATTACTGCACGCGCTGCGGCAAGTTTTTTGACCTGGCGGCGGTAAAAGCGCAAACCGGCGTACCTCACTGCCCTTGCGGCGGCGTCATCAAGCCTGACGTGGTGCTTTACGGCGAAGGCTTGGACGACGATACCGTCACCGGCGCCATCAAAGCCATCGCAGAGGCGGACGCGATGATCATCGCGGGCACTTCCCTCACCGTCTACCCCGCCGCGGGATTGATACGATATTTCCGCGGGCGTGACCTCGTGGTCATCAACCTCGGCGATGCGGGCGACGTGCCCGGGGCGCTTTTCATTCATCAAAAAGTCGGAGAAACTCTCGGACAAATAAAAATAAAATAGGAGGAAATTATGCCAAAAGCACTCAAAGTATTGTTGAAAGTGATCTTATGCATCGTGCTCATCGTCGTTTTGGTCGTCGGCGGGTACTTCGCGTACGTCTTTCTCAGCTACTCGCGTATCGATGACAACCTCGCGTTGGAACCGGGCGGCACCGCGGCGGCAACTGCCGTTTCCACGGGCACTACCTACACCATCGTAACGCAAAACATCGGCTTCGGCGCATATAGCCAAGATTTTACCTTCTTTATGGACGGCGGCAAGGAATCCTGGGGACGCAGCAAAGAGGAAGTGACCGACAACGTTAACGCGGCCGCCACCACCGTTGCAAGTTTCCACCCCGATTTCGTCTTGTTCCAAGAGGTCGACTTCGACTCCACCAGAAGTTACCACATCGAGCAAAGCGAACTGATTGCCAAAAAGTTTGAAAACTATGCCTTCACCAAGGCGGTCAACTATCATTCCGCCTTCTTGATGTACCCCTTGACCAAGCCGCACGGCAGCTCCAACAGTGAGATCATGACGCTTTCCAAGTACGCCATCACCGGCGGCGTCCGTCGCAGCTTGCCCATCTCCACCGGCGTTTCCAAGCTGTTGGACCTCGACCGTTGCTACAGCAAATCCCGCGTAGCGGTGGCGGGCGGCAAGGAACTCGTGCTTTACAACGTGCACCTCTCGGCGTACGGCAACAGCGATGAGATCCGCACCGGTCAAATGAACATGCTCTTCGGCGATATGAAGGCCGAATACGAAGCGGGCAATTACTGCGTTTGCGGCGGCGATTTCAACCACGACTTCACCGGCACTTCCACGCAGGACCTCAACGCCGGCGCAGGGACTACGGATTTCGGTTGGGCGCAGCCCTTCCCCGCTGACCTCCTGCCCGACTGCATTTCCCGTTGCGTCAACTACGCAAACGCCACCTTGCAGCCCACCTGCCGCAACTGCGACGTGCCTTACAAAGAGGGCAACTTCACCATCATCGTGGACGGCTTCCTCGTAACTTCAAACGTCACTTGCGAGAGGGTGGAAAACCACTATACTTCCTTCACCTATTCCGACCACTGCCCCGTTGCGATGCAGTTCAAGTTGAACTAAAATCAAACGAACAACAAAAGCAAGTTGCGGGAAACCGCAACTTGTTTTTTTATGCCCTTTCGCGTTTTGCTTGCCACCCTCGCTTTGGGGTGGTATAGTTATCGCATGAAAACAAAGGAAAACTTTCTCGCCGGACTTAAAAAAGGCATCCCCGTCGCCATCGCGTACCTCGCGGTGTCTTTCACTTTTGGTTTGGCGGCAAGGAGAAACTCCTTTCCTTTGTGGTTTGCCTCGTTGATCTCCGCCACCAATTTAACTTCCGCCGGGCAGTTTACCGGCATTGAGCTTTTGCGCCTCGGCGCGGGGTACCTTGAATTGGCGCTTGCGGTGTTTATCATCAATTTGCGCTACGCGCTGATGAGTTTTTCCCTTTCGCAACAAGTGAAAATACGAATCAAACCGGCAACTCGGTTTTGCATGAGTTTGTTTTTGACGGACGAGGTTTTTGCCCTATCCAATGAAAAGGGTAGCGCCATCACCCCTGCCTATTATTTTGGTCTTGCCACCCTTCCTTACCTCGGCTGGCAGATCGGCACGCTTGCGGGCTATCTTTCGGGCGGGTACTTCCCCCACCGCGTGATCGCCGCCGCCGGCATTGCCATCTACGCCATGTACATAGCGATCTTTTTGCCGCCGATGAAAAAGCACAAAGGGATCGTGGCGGCTGTCCTTGCGGGCGCCCTCCTCTCCTGCGGGTTGTACTACATCCCCTATCTTAACAAAATACCGATGGGCTTCAGGGTGATACTCGCCGCCGTTGCGGCAACGGTGCTTGCCGCCGCCCTCTTCCCCAAAAAGGAAGACTTGACGGAAAACTCGGAACTCTCCGAAGAAGCAACTGAAAAGGAGGATAGCGAATGAACCTTTCCTACCTCCTTATTTCCGCACTTTTGATGTTTGTCGCCACCCTGGCGCCCCGCTTCATCCCCTTCGTGTTTATCAGAAGGAAGATCACTTCCCCTTTTTGGAAGTCCTTCCTCTATTATCTGCCCTACGCCGTGCTTGCGGCGCTCACCTTCCCTTACGTCCTTTATTCCACGGGGAGCCTGCCCGCCGCGGCGATAGCCACCGCCGCCGCCCTTGCAATGAGCTTTTTTGAACTCAATATGGCGTCCGTCGCCGCCCTCTCCTTCCTGATTGCCGTCGGGCTTGGGTTTGTATTTTAACAAAAAAAAAGGGGCAGGCGCGTACTCCATGTACGTAACTGCCCCATTTTTGAAACGGTAGCGAAGTATATGCCGCTTTATCCGCGCTCGACTTACTTAAAGTAGCGGTCCAAAAGCCCCTTAAACGCCTTGCCGTGTCTCGCCTCATCGCGAGCCATCTCGTGCACGGTGTCGTGAATGGCGTCAAGGTCCAACGCCTTCGCCT
>JAGAAA010000086.1 GCA_017615495.1 Clostridia bacterium | reverse complement strand
TGCTTTTACAAGAGCGCTTGGCAGTACGCCCATGCTTTTGGCAATGGACCACGCGTCCTCGCCCCTTTCCGCAAAATACACGCTGATGCCCGCCTCACTTTCGGGGATCGGCTCGCCTTCCTTCGCTTCGGAAAGGTATTCCAAGACGCTCTTTTCAAAAAGCGCGACGTCCAAAAACGCATTTGCCGTGACGGCTACTTCCTTTCCGCGCAAGATTCCGGATGCGTCCGTCACCGTGAGCTTAACGTTAGCGGTCATCCCGTCCTTTGCTTCCGCAAAAGGCAAAACGTACGCAAAGGGAAATTCCGCCTTTTCCGAGCGATACCCTTCCGCCGCCCCATACACCACGCGGAAGGACGCGACGCCCTCCACCTTGACCGACCCGTCTTCTACCGTAACTTCGGCGACGGCGTGGCAGCCGGGACGCACGAACAGAGTTTCAACGCCGGAGGCATCCAATGCGACGTTGCCGGACAAACCTTCCTTGTAGCAATTTCTTCCCACGAAACGGACGAATTGCTTTTGCTCGCGCATTTCTTCCACCATACTCTTTTCGCCGCATGCCGCCGCCATCACCGTCTGTTTTACTTCTTCGTAAGAAGTTCCAACGAGGGAAAGAGTGGCTTCCACCTCAACGACGTTTCCCGCCTCGTCATCCGTTAATATCACGCGGGCGCTCTTAACGCGCGCGGTAAGGTCGGAAGCTTCCTCCACCGCTTCGGCATACGGCAGGGAAACCGTCAATTCCGCAACCTCGTCCGCATCGTTCAAGTAAAGGATCGTTCCTTTTACCTCACCCGAAGCCGTAAACGCGCCGCCTTCGTTTTTGACCTCGACGGGCAACGCTTCCGTCCCAAACAAGACGATCTTTTTGACGCCTAACCCGACGTCCGCGATCTTGTTTAGTTCGATGGAGCGTTCTTTTACGTTCACGCGGTGGGTGACCGCTTCTTTTGAAAGGGTTTCCGCTTCGGTGATATCGGAAACCGCCTTCACGTTTTGCTCGCCGTAATAACGAAGGGTTACGTCCACCACCGCGGAAAGCTCCACCTCTTCGCCGCTGATCACCGCGTCGGCGTCGGGCACGAGGAAGGTGGCGGCGCACTTGCCGCCGGGCAAGACGGCATCCCCCTTTACGCGGCACTTAAAATCCTTAAAATAATCCAATCCGCAAAGGCGGCTTTGTCTGTCGAGGTACAGCAAACGGTAATTGACCTTGCCCGAAACCTCCGCTTCGCCTTCCAAAAGTTCCACGGCGGACGCTCTTGCCTCCGCTTCGACGGACAGGATCTTTTCCACGCCGCCGCGCTCCGTCGTATCCACCGACGTTTCCACCAAGATCTCGTCCGCATATTTTTCATTTACGCCAAAACATAACTCTCCGTACGTTATTTCCATACAAACCCTCCCGAAGTTTTATGGTTATCTTTACGCCGCAAGAGCGCAAAATAGAACGTGCGGATCAAAGTTTGCCATTGACGCGGAGCGGAAAATTATATATAATAATATATAAAGGAAAAAATTATGCTCAAAAAACTCGTTGTCTTTCTTTTAGTGATTTCCATTTGTTTCGTTTCCATCCTTTTCCCGTCCTGCAAAAAGCAACAGACGGGGGAAGTTTCCGCCCGTATGGACGGCGCCACCTTGGTTTGGGACGCCTACGACGGCGCGGCGTCGTATTCCGTCACCTGCAATCTTAAGGGCAACGACGCGGACGGCGCCACCGGCTATTCCATTACGGTAAAAGGCACCTCCTTCCTCTCTCCCTATTCCACCCCCGGCGACTACGTTTTCACCGTCAAAGCGATGGATAAGGACGGCAAGGTCATCGCCGCGTCAGAACCCGTTCCGTACCACCTCGGCACGGGCGAAGCGGCGGACGCCGTTTTGATCGGCAGCGCGGATGATCTCAAGGCGGTCGCCACAAGTTACGAATTGACCTTTGGCAAAACCAAAGTCGAAGCCCCCATCTATTACCGCCTGACTGCGGATATCGATCTCACCGGCAAGACGGTCGACCCCATCGGCAGCACCACCAAGCCCTTCCGCGGCGTGTTTGACGGCGCGGGGCACACCATTCGCGGGCTTTCCTTCACAAAGTGCAACACGGACGGCAACGTCGGTTTGTTTGGCTATGCCAAAAACGCCGTCATCAAAAACTTGACCATCGAGGACGCATCCCTTTTGTTTGACAAAAACTCCAACGTCGGCAAAGGGGAACTTAATTGCGGCTTCCTCGTTGCCGACTCCGTTTCTTCCATCATCGACAACTGCCACGTCACCGGCAATATGGAAATACTGTCAAACGTCATCACGATGGACAGCGCCATCCTTTCCGCGGGTGGCATCGTCGGACGGGCGGAATCGGGCATGGTTTCGGGCGTCTCCTTCTCGGGTGACGTCAAAGCGCAATACGGCAGAGCGTACGCGGGCGGCATCGTCGGGTTCGGACAAGGCACCTCGCCCGAATTTATGATCCTCAACTCCAAATCCGTCGCCACGGTCTCCGCCGTCGGCACCGCGTATACCTACAAGGACGACACCCACACCACTACCAGCTACGCTTATGCGCGCGCCGGCGTTTTGGTGGGCAATCTTTCGCATGCGGGCAGGCTTGCTTCCCTTATTGCTATCGGCACGGCATCCGCCGCTTCCACCGTGGACGGCACCAACGCAAGCAACGTTTCCAGCGGCGTGATCGGCAGAGCCAGCACCCTTACCAGCGGAGCTTATTCCGCCCCCACCTACGCCCTTTTCTACAGCGACAATTTCACAAAACCGGTAGGCGCCGTATCCTCGCTGGGAAGTTACGCGGATCACTTTATCCCACTTTCGGAGGAGCAACTCAAGGCGCAGGATTCTTACTCTTACACCGTGAATGAAAACGAGTACGGTTTGGGGTTTGACACCTATTGGAGCGTTTCGGAAGGCA
>JAGAAA010000085.1 GCA_017615495.1 Clostridia bacterium | reverse complement strand
GATAAGGTGTTCGGATTTGTTTTTATTCCTTTTGATCTCAAAAAGTGATAAAAATCAGTTGTCGACAATTTGTCTACAACTGATTTTTCAGTTGTTTACAATTTGCAATTAACTGCCCATTGACCGCCTGCGGGAAAGGCGGTATAATAAAAGGACAAAAACGCAAGGAGAAAACTATGTGCTGGTTTGAAAAAGAGGACGTTTTGATTTGGGTAAACATGGAAGGCTACGACAAGAGGTTGATGCTTCGCTTGCAGTCCTATGACAAAAGGCATTACAACGACTTTTTCACCATCGAGCGCCCCATCGCTCCGGGGCAAAAGCCCGAAGTGCTGTTTACCATGCCGTTTGGCAGCATTTCCGGCTTGAGCTATTCCGCTACGCCGGACGGCAACTACGTGATCTGCTTCGACATGGTGGGCGGGGACGACCGCTTGAGAAACATCAAGGTGGAAAAACATTGCTTCAATTACCTGGGCTTCCGCAAGATGATGAAGGTGCACCAAAAAAGCGGACAAAAATTGGGCGTATAAATTTGCGCCCTTTTTTGTAAAATTTTATCCCCTTCCCCGCCCGGATGGTGTATAATGTTTTACGCGCGCCTCGCGCAACAAAGGAGAAACGATGAAAAAGAAAGTAGCTTTGCTTGGCGATTCCATCCGCCTGTTTGGATACGGCAAGGTCGTGCCCTCTCTTCTCAAAGGGAAGGCGACGGTTTTTCAACCCAAGGAGAACTGCAAGTTCTCAAAGAACCTGATGCGCATGATCTTTGACCTCCATTCCGATCTCAAGGACTGCGACGTCATCCACTTCAACTGCGGCCTTTGGGACGTGGCAAACATCGTGGGGGACGGCAAGCTGTTTTCCACCGATGAAGAATATGCGGAAAACGTGCTTCGTATTGCAAAGATGCTGCTTGGCATAACCAAAAACGTGATCTTTGCCACCACCACCCCCGTCAACCCCGAATATCCTTACAACAAAAACGAGGATATCCGCCGCTTCAACGCCCTTGTGGTACCTCAACTCCAAGCGCTTGGCATTGAGATCAACGACCTGCATTCCTTGGTGGCGGAAGACATCGCAGGGAACATCTGCGACGACAAGATCCACCTCACCAAGCTGGGCGCCGAGCGCTGCGCCAAGCAGGTGGCAAAGGTGATCGAAGCAAGGCTTTAAAAACCATTTGACCCATATCGTAGAAGAAGCACCAACTAAGCGAGTTGGTGCTTCTCTTTTTGGGCGGGACTACCCGCCCTTTTGTTTAGTGCAACCTGTTATCAGGATTGTGACGTTTTGGTAAATTCGATGTTGTTGAGGTAGAGATTGTCGGTCGCGCCGCCGTTGTAATCGGTGATACCGAACTTGATGCGGATCGCCGTCCTGTTGCCGAAGGCTCCAAGGTTTTGAGCCGTGTTGACAAAGGAACTGATCGGAACGACATAGTTTCCGTTACCATCCGACATACTGTCGCTCAGCGTTGCGGTAAAAGCGTTGCCACCGGAATCGTGCAACTGGACCTTAATGGTAGACCCTCTGAATTCACTCTTATCCAAATAGAACTTCAACGCGTCAAATCCCGCGTTAAGACCCGACTCCATCTTGACGATAAAGTCGATCCAGCCATCGGTTTGTTTAACGTGGATCTTAAGACCCTTGTCGCTGCGAGACATTTCCAACTTGGAACTGACATTGCTCAGTTTTTCCGCCACATACGCTTCAAACTCTTCGTCGTTATCAAAGTCGAACTTTGCCACGGTAGCCCTGTTGGCGTTGCGGAGTACCATGCCGCTGTTGGTCGCAATGGTTTGACCGAGGTTGTTGATGGCGGCGACTGCTACGTAGTAGGTCACGCCGTCTTCGATGATTGAAGCGTCAAAGGTGTAGCTAAGCCCCGTGGTGGTGCCGTCTACGACCAAGCTCGATCCGGTAAAGGTGGTGTCCGTAGCGACGCGTACGACGTAGCTTGCCGCAAAGTCAGCAAAGCCCCACTTGATCGTGCCTTGCACGCCGTCTTGCTTTGCTTCCTTAATACTAAAGGCAGCGGGCGCCGTGCGAGTATAATCCACAAACCTGAGTTCCAACACCGTGACGGTAACGGCAGCGTTCTTATCCTTGATGATAAGCTCGACCCTGTTGATGGACTGGAAGTCGATGATGCCGTTAACTTCGCTGCTGACGCGGAAGTACGAAATGGGAAGGGTCATCTCCTGCACGGTGGTGAAGTTATCCGTCAGTTCCGGAGTAGCCCACATCTCGTAAGAGCCTTCCACAATACGGATAACGAGCTTTGCGCCGGAGTTGGAGCCCTTGATTCTGAGCTTCAAGGCGTGCTCCTCCTTGCCGATGGCGCCCCACTTGGAAAGTTCCAAGATGCCGTAGCCCTTGGTGCCTTCCGGCTTGGTCACCTGGAGACCGACTTCCCCGTCGACGTCCACCACTTCAACAGCCATCGTCTCGCCGCCCGAGTTGGAAGTATACGTCGCATTCTCACGGTAATCCAAGAGGTCGATGTTGTGGTTGTATTCGTCCGTCCTGAAGGGGCTCATCAAGAAGCCGTCCTTGTTGTAAACGTTAAGGAAGGGGCACTTGCCAAAGCCGTACTTGACGTAGACCGGAGTTGCCACCTTATCGGAAGTGACAACGATCTTGCCCTCCGAAATGGTTGCCGTGGCGTCAAAGTACTTGCCATCCGCGCCGGCGAGCATGAAGCCGACGATGGATTCGCCCGTGAAGGTCAAGCCTGTGCCGTTGTCCACCGTGATGATGAGGTCGCTGCCCTGCACTTCGTGCGAAGCGTAGGTCGGGCCTTGCGGCAGGTAATCCGCGCCGTAAACGGTGGAAAGGATGGACTTGGCGATCCTCTCGCAGAGGTAACGCTTGTGCGCGGGGTGGATGTTGTCCGGCTCGCCGCCGTCGCAGGTGGCGATCAGGTACGCGTTGGCATCCGCCTGGCAGGCGTTAAGTTGCGATTCACGCACGTAAGAGAAGTCGTAATTGTTGCCGCTGTCGCCGTTGTAGCAGGGGAGCTGCACCACGTAGAACGGGAGCGTCGCGTTGCGGAACAAGGTGCGCCAATTTGCCATAAGTTCGGTAAGGTGCGCTTGGTAATCAATGCCCTTGCCCGTGTTGTTGCAGCCTTGGTACCACACCACACCGCTGATTTCCGCCGAGCTGAGCGGGTAGATCATGCCGTTGTAATGCAAGCTGCCTTCGCCACCCTTCCAGCTGGTGATGTTGGTATCGCCCTTTGCGGCGTAAATGATGCCCACGGGCACGCCGTCGTTGGCGAGCTCCTTACCGAGCATCGCGCCCACCATAAAGGCAACGGCGGAATAGTTCTTATAGGACTCGTCGCCATCGGTCACCTTGGACCAGAAGGCGCTGACCGTGGTCATGCTGGGAGTCGCGGAAGTGTGCTCCGCCTGATAGTAGTAACGCACGTCGCTGTTTTGCGCATCGGTGACGTCGCCTGCCCATTCGGGGGTGGTCTCGCCGTCCGCTACGCACTGCAAAAGCGTCCTTTGCACGTTGGACTGACCGCTGACCAAATACACGTCGCCGATCAAAACGTCCTCAATGACGAGTTTCTTGTCCTTCAACACGCGAATGGTGATGGTTGCGGGCGCAGTGCTCGCCTCCTTCGCCGCAAAGGAGAAGGTGAAGAAACCGGAGCCGTTTGCCACGGTGTAGCTCGTTTCGCCGTAGAAGTCGATGGCGACGAGGACGCCCGGTTGCGTCATACCGGTAACGTTGATGGCTTTGCCCCTTTGGATGACCATATGTGACTTAAAGGGTTCCGCCACAGCAAGCGTGGCGTTGTTCAAATTCACCTCGCCCGAACCTTCGACGGTTTGGAGGGCGACGGAACGGAAGCAATCGCTTACGTTGCCGGTGATCTCAAGGGTGTACTCAGAACCGTACGCCAAGTTATCGGTGAGTTCAAAGTGCGTGCCCGTAACGGTGGCTTGCTCAACGACGGCGCCCTCTTCATCCTTCAAAACGACGAAGAAGCCGGTATCGTTGTTTGTGTTGGTCCAATCAAACACGGGGTTGATCACCACGGTGTTACCGGACTTGCCTTGAATGGTGACGGTGTCACTGCTCAAGATCTCGCCCCACTTTGCGTACAGCATGATGGTTTCGTCGTTGAGCCTTGCGCTCAAGCCGGCGGCGGAATACGCCGTCTGATAATTTTCATCAAAGTACCATCTTGCAAACTTGCTGCCCGACTTTTCCGGCGTGGGCAACACGATGGTGCCGGCGTTGGACATACCGAAGGTCTTGTCCACGATGGCGTTGCCGCCCTTGGTGTCAAAGCGCAAGGTGACGGTCTTTTCTTCCCACTTGGCGTAAACGGTAACGCTGTTTTGCGCGCCGACTTTTGCCTTCAAAGCGTCCACGGTGACTTCAGTTTGATACCCCTCTTCAAAGAACCAACCTTTGAAATTGAAGCCGTCGCGGGTGGCGGTGGGCAACGTATACGTTGAATCCGCCTGAATGGAAGCGTTCGTGACCGCATTACCGCCCTTTACGTTAAACTGAACGGTCAACGTTGCCGGTGCGGGCGGCGTGTTCTCCTCCCATTTTGCGTAAATGGTGATGGTGCCTTCCTTGAGTTTTGCTTTAAGGCCCTCGACGGTGACTGCCGTTTCGTAGGTTTCGTCGAAGTACCACCCGCGGAAGGTAAAGCCGTCCCTGGTGATAGTGGGCAGCGTAACGTCGCTGTCCGCCTGAATTTCCAAATCGTCGATCGTGGCGCCGTTTAGCGGCGTGAACTTGATCGTCAATTTGTCGGCTGTGACAGTGGTATCTTTGTTATCGCATCCCACGAAAACGAAAACGCCGATGACCAAAGTCAATAGTAAAAAGATCGACAAAATTTTTTTCATGTTACACCTCCTACAAAAAATGAGAGTTTTTTCGGGGTCACTTATACTATACACGCTTTTGACTTTTTATTCAAGATGCAAAATAAAAATCGCCCCCATCGTATAACGATGAAGGCGAGGTTTTAAGCGGGTTTGCGG
>JAGAAA010000084.1 GCA_017615495.1 Clostridia bacterium | reverse complement strand
TTTGGATCTGAACGGGCATTGAAATAGCAATTAACGCCCCGATCACCAGTAAAAGAATCGACGTAAAAATGATGGTAAAAAACTTATTTTTAAACCATATGTATGTGTTGTATTTTAAAGAATTCAATGCCTGCATTATCATACCTCATTTTATTCTGTTACCGCAGTTTTGAGGTTTTATTGTATTGTAAAATAAAAAACTCATATTGTCAATATGAAGTGCTTTGCATTATTTTTATCTTTTTTGTCTTGATTTATTTAAAAATGATATTAAAAATTTTATTATTATGTAATACAATAATGTCATAACACGATATTTATATCGTTTATTAAAGAAGGGTTGGTATGATAATCAAATCCGCAAGCGAATTTGATATAAAAATAACCGACCCGCATATGCGAATCGGTTATTTTTGGAGCTAATGGCCGGATTCGAACCGGCGACCTGTTCATTACGAGTGAACTGCTCTACCAGCTGAGCCACATTAGCATCAAGTAGCACTATTATAAATCATTTTCTTTGAATTTAAAACAGGTTAACGCCCTTTTTTTATTTCTTCCACAAAATCTTGCATGCGCTCCATTGCACGCTCCAATTTTTCCATACTGTAAGCGTAGCTGATGCGCACGTGCGAGTTGTCCGTCTCGCTGAAAGCGCTGCCGGGGACGACCGCCACCTTCTTTTCGTACAACAACCTTTCCACAAACTTTTCGTCGTTCATACCGAGGTGGCTGACCTGCGGGAAGATATAGAAAGCGCCCTTGGGCTCAAAGCAATTGAGCCCCATATCAAGGAGAGCTTTGTAGATGAATTTACGCTTGCGGTCGTATTCCAAACGCATTTGCTCCACGAAGTCGAAGTCCGTTTCAAAGCCGTACTTCAACAAAGCGATCAACGCTTCCTGCGCCATCGTCGGCACGCACATGATAGCAAACTGATGGATCTTGTAAACTTGCTGATAGATCTCCTTAGGCGCGGCAAGGTAACCGAGACGCCAGCCGGTCATGGCAAAACTCTTGCTGAAACCGCTGAGGAGAATGGTGCGTTCCTTCATACCGGGGAGCGCGGCAATAGAGGTATGCTTGATGCCGCCGTAAGTGAGCTCGGAATAAACCTCGTCCGTCACGACGATGAGGTCGTGCTTTTTGATGACGGGGACGATGGCCTCGAGTTCCTCTTTGGTCATGATCGCACCGGTGGGGTTGTTGGGGTAACACATCAACAAGACTTTGGTCTTGGGGGTGATGGCTTTTTCAAGAGCTTCCGGGGTCAGGATGAAGTTGGTCTCCTGCTTGGTCTCCACCACCACGGGCACGCCGCCCGCCATGGTGACCGCGGGATAATACGAAACGTAGCACGGGTCGGAAACCAAAACTTCGTCGCCGGGGTTCAAAAGAGCGCGCATCGTGATATCCACCGCTTCGGAGACGCCGATGGTGGGCAGTATCTCGCAAGTGGGGTCGTACTCCAAGGCGTACTTCTTATGAATGTAGTAACTCATAAGTTCACGCAGTTCCATAATGCCGCCGTTGGAGGTATAATGCGTGTGACCGGAAAGCAGGCTTCTGACGCCGCCGTCAATGCCTTCCTTAGGGGTAACGAAATTGGGCTCGCCCACACCCAAAGAAATGCAGTCGGGCATCGTCGCCGCAATGTCAAAATACTTTCTGATGCCGGAGGGTTTGAGCCCTACGATCTTGTCGTTCAAATACTTGGTGTAATCCATAGTAATACTTATTATACTGTCTGAAACGATATTAGTCAATATTTTTTTAAAAAGGCCTTACGCCTCGTCTTTTAAAAGCAAGTTCACCGCCGCGGAAGCAACGAGGAGCCCCGCCGCGGGCGGAACGAACGCGTTGCTGCCGAGCGCGCCGCCGAAGGAAAGAGGTTTTTCGGTGGAATACACCACCGTCACTCCCTTGGTTATCCCTTGTTCGGCAAGGAGCTTCCTGATCTTTTTCGCCAAAGGGCAAGTATGCGTTTCGGAAATATCCGCCACCTTAAACGCCATAGGGTCAAAGCGGTTTGCCGCCCCCATCGAAGAGACGATCTTTACACCTCGCGCGCGCGCCTCCTTGATCAAAGCGACCTTGGCGTCCACGTCGTCGATGGCGTCTACAACGCAATCTGCGTCCCAAATGGGGAGGGAAGCAACGTTTTCCGCCGTGACGAAAAGGGGTTGCGCCAAAACTTCCGCGTCCGGGTTGATCTCCTTCACGCGATCCGCCGCGACGAGCGCCTTTTCCTTTCCGACGGTTTTTGCGCTGGCAAGGATCTGACGGTTGCAGTTGCTTGCGTTCACTTTGTCGCCGTCCACCAAAACGAGCGAGCCGACAAAGCTCCTTGCGATGGCTTCCGCCGCTTGTCCGCCCACGCCGCCGAGACCCACGACGGCAACTTTTGCCGCGGCAAGCCGGTCAACGCCCTGCTCTCCGATCAAGATGGTCAATCTGTCCGTTGCTTTTTCCATACCGCCATTATACCACGTTCAAGGAACGGAAGCAATCAATGCCCTCTTCTTTTTGGCAAACGACCTTCGGTCGCTTGACTCCGCGGCGATTTCCTCATATAATTTTCCCATGGAAAAACTTCAATCCGCAAAAATGGCGACGACGCCCGTTAAAAAACTTTTGATCTCTATGAGCCTGCCGGCCATTTTTTCCATGCTCGTTCAAGCCATCTACAACGTGGTGGACAGCTTATATCTCGCTCGCTATTCCGAAAAAGCCATCGAAGCGATGGGCATCATCTTCCCGATGCAAATGCTCATCATCGCCATCGGCATCGGCATCGGCGTAGGCACCAACGTTTACATCTCAAAGAGCCTGGGCGAAGGGAGGCGTGACCGCGCCAACCGCGCCGCGCAAAACGGCTTGTTTATGGCGCTCGTCGCGATGGTGGTCGTGGTGATTTTGGGCTTCACGGCGGTAAAACCCTTCGTCTCTCTTTACACCAAAGACCCCGAAGTTACCGAGATGGCAACTTCTTACCTCTCCACCTGCATGATCTTCTGTTTCGGCGCGATGATCGAGCTGACCACCAGCAAGATACTGCAAGCCACGGGCAACATGCGCATCCCGATGTTCACCCAGCTTCTCGGCGCGGTGACCAACATCGCCTTGGACCCCTTCTTCATCTTCGGCATCGGGTTCTTCCCCCGCCTGGGCACAAAGGGCGCGGCGATCGCAACCGTCATCGGTCAAGTGGTGGCGATGGTCTTCTCCGTTTCGATGCTCATCTTCAAAAAGCAGGACGTCCACCTTTTGGAAAAGGGCTTCCGTCCCTCCCCCAAGTTTATGTGGCGCATCCTTCGCGTGGGGCTCCCCTCGATGCTTACGAGCGCGCTTCCCTCTTTTACCATCATTATGGTCAACAACTTCATCAAGGGCTTCCCCTACGCCATCTCGGTTTTGGGCGTATACTTTAAGTTGCAATCCTTCGTGTTTATGCCGGTGTTCGGTTTGACGCAAGGCGGCATGCCCATCCTCGGCTACAATTACGGCGCCTACAACCGTGACCGCTTCTCACAAACTTTCCGCTTTATGCTGATACTCGCCTTGGGGTATATGACCTTCGGCTTGATCCTCTTCCAATCCATCCCGGGCTATTTGATCGGGCTCTTTGGCAGCGACCCCGAATTCATCCGCGTGGGCACCTACGCATTGCGCACCGTCAGCATCTGCTTCGTGTTTGCGGCGACCATTATTTCGGTGACCGTGATGATGCAGTCCTTGGGGCGCGGCTTTACTTCCCTGTTGATCACCATTACGCGTCAGCTCGTTATCATCCCGTCGGCATACCTGCTTTCGCGCTATACGGGCACGAGGGGCGTTTGGTTTGCTTACCCGATCGCGGAATTTGTGGCGACGGCGATCTTCTTGCCCTTCTCCATGATGGTCTTCAAAAAGGAATTCAACAAACGACGGGAGATCATGCAACGCAAGACAGCGCACGACGAAGCGGTTCTGATCCCCGAAAGCGCGCTTGCGCCCGAGCCCTCCATCGACGCCCCCGTCCTTGACGAGGACCTCCAAAGCGACGATCTGACGGACAACCAAAACTAAAACAGCAAATAAAAAAGGTCGACTGCGGTCGACCTTTTTTTGTTTTTTGGATCTTTATTTTACCGAAGAAGCGACGAACTTTACAAACAACGGATGCGGCTTGTTGGGGCGGGATTTGAATTCCGGATGGAACTGCACGCCTACGAAGAAGTCGCGGTCGGTAAGCTCCACCGTCTCCACGATGTGACCGGAAGGCGAAGTGCCGCTGAGGGTCAAGCCGCCCTTCTCAAAGGCTTCTTTGTACTCGTTGTTGAACTCGTATCTATGGCGGTGACGCTCCTTGATGAGGGGCTCGCCGTAGCAAGCGTAAAGGGTGGTGCCTTCCTTGACCTTGCAAGGATAAGCGCCAAGACGCATCGTGCCGCCCTTGATAACGCCGTGCTGGTCGGGCATCAAGTCAATGACGAGGTGCTCGCTCTTTTCGTTGAACTCACGAGAGTTGGCGTCCTTAAAGCCAAGGACGTGGCGGGCGTATTCGATGACGCAGATCTGCATACCGAGGCAGATGCCAAAGTACGGGATGTGGTTTTCACGCGCATACTTACAAGCGGTGATCATACCTTCGATGCCCCTATCGCCAAAGCCGCCGGGGACGATGATGCCGCCGATGCCTTCAAAGACCGACGCGGCGTTTTCATCGGTAAGCTTGTCGCTTTCAACCCATTTGATCTTGACTTTCTTCCCCACCACGAAGCTGGCGTGGTTCAACGCTTCCACGATGGAGAGGTACGAGTCGTGCAATTTGACGTATTTGCCGACGAGGGCGATGTTGACTTCGCCTTTCCTTTCACGGACGGAATCCACCATGTTTTGCCAATCGCGCATGTCCGCCTTGGGCAAAGATAAGCCGAGCTCACGGATCACAACGTCGTCCATCCCGCCGTTGTGCAGCATGATGGGCACTTCGTACAAACAGTCCAACGTGGTGTTGGAGATAACGCAGTCCTCCGCCACGTTGCAGAACATAGAGATCTTTTTGCGGATCTCCTTGCCTACGTCCTTGTCCGAACGGGTAACGATGATATCGGGATGGATACCCATCGCCTGCAATTCCTTAACGGAGTGCTGCGTGGGCTTGGACTTAAATTCGTCCGAACCCGAAATGTACGGCACCAAGCAAACGTGGATGAACAAGCAGTTCCTTCTGCCTACCTCAAGGGACAATTGGCGGATCGCCTCCAAGAAAGGTTGCGACTCGATGTCGCCGATGGTGCCGCCGATCTCGGTGATCAAAACGTCCGCTTCGGTAACTTCGGCGTTTTTCAAAATGAAGGATTTGATCTCGTTTGTGACGTGCGGGATGATCTGCACGGTCTCGCCGAGATACTCACCGTTGCGCTCCTTGTTGAGGACGTTCCAATACACCTTACCTGAAGTCAGGTTGGAATATTTGGTAAGGTTTTCATCAATAAAGCGCTCGTAGTGCCCGAGGTCCAAATCGGTCTCGGCGCCATCCTCGGTGACGAAGACTTCCCCGTGTTGATAGGGGCTCATCGTGCCGGGATCTACGTTCATATAGGGGTCGAGTTTTTGCGCCGCAACTTTGAGCCCTCTGAGTTTTAAAAGCCTGCCCAAAGACGCGGCCACGATGCCTTTTCCAAGTCCGGAGACCACACCTCCGGTAACAAAAATGTATTTCATAGTTTTTTACCTCGCTTGATCATTCCCACTCAACGGTTGCGGGCGGTTTGCTGGTTACGTCGTACACGACGCGGTTGATCCCTCTTACTTCCGACGTGATGCGGTTGCTTGCTTTTTCGAGGGCTTCGTAGGGGATCCTCGTCCAATCCGCAGTCATAAAGTCGTCCGTTGTGACCGCACGCAGCGCGAGTACGTAACCGTAACTTCTGGCGTCGCCCATCACACCCACGCTTCTGGTATCCGTCAAAACGGCGAAGTATTGGTTGGGGGCGTTTTCCTTCATGGCAGCCTTGACCTCTTCCCGGAAGATGGCGTCCGCTTCTCTCAAAAGATCCGCTTTCTCCTTGGTGATCTCGCCGATGATCCTAACGGCAAGCCCGGGACCGGGGAACGGCTGTCTCCAAACGAGGTCCGGAGGTAACCCGAGTTTCAGTCCGACTTGACGGACTTCATCCTTAAACAAATCGCGCAGAGGCTCGACGATCTCCTCAAAGTCAATGACCGAGGGCAACCCGCCAACGTTGTGGTGGCTCTTGATCGTGGAAGCATCCCCCTTTCCGCTTTCGATAACGTCGGGATAAATGGTGCCTTGGCACAGGTAATCCACCTTGCCGAGGATG
>JAGAAA010000083.1 GCA_017615495.1 Clostridia bacterium | reverse complement strand
TCCGACCGACGCGCCCGCTCTTATCAAAAAGAACGCGGACGGCACCGTAGACACTTCGGATTGGAAGATCTTGCAGTTTACCGATATGCATCTTTCGGAGAAAAACAAGGGTGACCTCGGCAACGATAGGACCATTGACGAATACATCAAAGCCATTGAGCGTGAACGCCCCGATTTTGTTGCGTTGAGCGGCGATATCGTTACGAGTTTCCGCGGTAGGGCGCGCGCCACGCAGCTTTGCGAGATCATGGAAAAACTCGGCGTATATTGGGCTTATTGCCTCGGCAATCACGAGGGAGACGCCTTCTATAAACTTCAACGCAAACCCTTGATGGACATCATCGAGCAGTACCCGCATTGCCTTTCCGAAGGCAGCGTCAAAAAGACGGCGGACGGGGAAGAAGTTTGGGGAATCGGCAACTTTGTAGTTAACCTTCTCGGCGCGGAAAACAAGGTGGTGCAGTCCTTGATCTTTATGGATTCCGGCGACGCCATTTCCGACGCGGACGCTGAAAAATTCGGGGTGGAAAAGGGCAGTTACGATTATTTGAAGCCCAGCCAAATGAAGTGGTACGAGGAGCAGGTCAAAAAGGTTACGAATAACCTCACCAACGGCGTCAAAACGATGCTGTTCATCCACATTCCTTTGATGGAACAAAAAGCGGTCTCTTACGTCAATCTTTCCGATCTTCCCGAAGGTTGGACGGCGGAAACGGCGGGCGAGGGCTGGAGTTACGTTGAGGGCGTCGTCGCCAAAAATCACGATGGTGAAGTCGTCGGCAAGAACGCGATCAAAGACGGGTGGAAGAATATTGCCGGCACCTCGACGTTCGAAGGCGTTTGTTCTTCCGATTACAACAACGGTATGTACGATTTGATGATCTCACTCAGAAAGGGCGTCAACGCGCTGTTCTGCGGTCACGACCATACGTCGGATACCATCATCTATGAGGAAGCGCCGGCAGGCTCGACCCCCGTTTATCTTGCTTACGGCATTTGCGGCGGATACGCCACTTACAACGTTTACAAGAAGAACATGAGCGATGACCCCAAGCGCTTGAAAAAAGGCTATTCCATCATCACCGTTCACGGAGACAGCTCCTTTGATTACGGCGCTTATTGCTACGACTACAACAGCGTTTCTTCTTACATCGCAAACAGCCTCCCCGTAGCGTAAACGGCTTTTTAGAAGATAAAAAATCTCGCTTTCAAGGCTTTGAAGGCGAGATTTTTTTTGTTGGAATTCGGGTGTTTTTAAGCAAGGATCAAATACCGATTTTTCCCTTGACTCTCCCTAGGACGTAATTGTCCTCGTCACGCTTTCTGAGAGCGACGACAGGGTGCTCTTTTGTTTCAAAACGGTAGTCCTCTCCAAGCTCTTTGACGTGCTTTTCGATCACCTCGTGACTTGCCACGCCCGTCACGCTTCCGTTGACTCTTTTTTGATAATCGAAAAACTCGAAATTGTCGGATAATGCGTCAACTTTGGCAAAATCTTCGCGCATCCCGGTTTCGGTCACCGTGCCCTTCAAAACGCCACGCACGTACTCTTTTTGTTCGGTGATATTGAGGAGGGCGGGGAAGGCTGCTTTGGGAATAACTTGCTGATATTCTTTGCCGTCGTATTTGCGCAAGAGTTCCGCCGCGTAATGCAGGTGCGCAACTTCTTGCTCAAAGAATTCTTCCCAAACCTTTTTGACCTTGGCGTCGGTTTCGGTTTCGTAACAGCTGTAGTAAAGGTAGGCTTCGGTATATTCGTGCATCAAAAGCTTTTCGAGCGGGGAACAAACGGGGTCGATCAAACTGCCGTATTGGCTGACGTGCTGTTCTTCGATCATGGCGATCTCCTGATAAAGCCGCCTGCCGAGGTCGGACTTGTAAAAGCCGCATTGGTTCATATAGTAGTTCATCGTTTGTTGCTCTGCGGCGGTGATGATGTTGACTTGCAGTTTGGTCAAAAGGGAGTCCTTCAAAGCGTCTGTGGGGCGTTTGATGTCGTCGTACGGGTGCCTATGCTCGCTGATGGTGGGGCGCCCGGGCATGATCTCGGTGTAGCCGCCAACGAGGTCTTCGGCTTTTTCGCCCGTTTCCAAGTTCATCAGGTCGGCGTAGCGGTAAAGGTGGTCAAAATCTTCAAGCAATGCAAAGTCCATGCAATGCTTGACGTAGGGATTGGGCTCGCGCGAAGCCATCGTTGCGGTGAGGTCCACGGCAAGTTGCTCGTAAGCGATGGTGTTTTCAAGCACGCTTTCGGAGATGGGTTTCAGGCAAGCGATGCGTTTTTGTTGCATTTGTTCGCTTCGGCGAAGCATGGCAAGGTCGCGCCTGAGATCTGCGCGCTTTTCGTTTCGCATCACATTGTGACCGAATCCGACTTGCTCGAATTCCGCGCCGTTCATCAAGATGATGCGCAGTTTGGTATAGGGGTCAGCGCTGTACTTATCGTAACTGTAGCCGTAAAGGTCTTTGCGTTCGGTAAAACAGTTTTCGATGTCGATGGGTTTCAGTTCAAAAGGATTTATGCTCATTTTTATACCTCCGCAAATAGTTTTACCGGTAAACGTCTTTTTATACTTGCAAAACTCAATCGCGCAAAAACTTTTGACTTTTTCCCGCGGGTATTATATCATTGTCTATTATAGTATTATTCGCCCGCGAAAAGTGAGCGCGGGGAAAGGACCGGTTATGAAAGAGTATTCACCAAAAGAGATTGAAGCAAAGTGGCAACGTATTTGGGAAGAGAAAGGGCTCTTCAAAGCAAAGGATTTTGACAAGAAGCCCAAGTTTTACGGCTTGATCGAATTTCCCTATCCCTCGGGCGCCGGTTTGCACGTCGGACATATTCGCGCGTTTACCTCGATGGAGGTCATTTCGCGTAAGAGAAGGTTGCAGGGCTACAACGTTTTGTTCCCCATCGGTTGGGACGCTTTTGGTCTTCCCACCGAAAACTATGCGATGAAGACCAACCAACACCCCCGCAAGGTCACCGACCAAAACATCAAGACTTTCGTCAGCCAATTGAAGCGCGTCGGTTATTCCTTCGATTGGGATAGGACGGTTGACACCACCGACCCCGCTTACTACAAGTGGACGCAATGGATATTCCTTCAACTCTTCAAGCGCGGCCTTGCTTACCGTAGCAACACTTACGTCAACTTCTGCGAAAACTGCAAAGTCGTGCTTTCCAACGAGGAATCGCAGGGGGGCGTTTGCGACCGTTGCGGCTCGCCCGTCATCCAAAAGCAAAAGGACGTTTGGTTCTTGAAGATCCGCGACTATGCCGATAAGCTCCTCGACGGTTTGGAAGGGCTTGACTTTTTGCCTCGCGTCAAGACCGAGCAGGAAAACTGGATCGGCAGAAGCTACGGCGCGGAAGTGGATTTCCCCGTCACCACGGGCGGCGCGCTTCGCGTGTTTACCACGCGTGCGGATACGATCTTCGGCGTGACCTTTATGTGCATCGCGCCCGAACATCCGTTGATCGAGGAAAACGCCGCGGCTATCAAGAATATGGCGGAGATCGAGGCTTACCGCGAAGCCGCTCGCCGCAAGAACGAATTCGAGCGCGTGCAACTGCAAAAGGATAAGACCGGCGTCAGGATCGAAGGCGTTTCCGCCATCAATCCTTTGACGGGCAAGGAAGTGCCCATCTTTGTGGCGGACTACGTAATGATGGGTTACGGCACCGGCGCAATCATGGCAGTTCCGGCGCACGACACCCGCGACTACGATTTCGCAAAGAAGTACAACCTTCCCATCATTCAGGTCATCGACGGCGGCGAGGTCAACCTCGAAGAGACCGCTTATACCGATATCTACAACGGCACGATGATCAACAGCGATTTCTTAAACGGGCTCCCCGTCAAGGAAGCCATCGCCAAGATGATCGACTATATCGAAGCGAAGGGCATCGGCACCCGCAAGGTCAATTACAACATGAAGGACTGGGCGTTCAACCGTCAAAGATATTGGGGCGAGCCCATCCCCATCGTGTACTGCGACAAATGCGGCATGGTGCCCGTGTCCGAAGAGGAACTTCCGTTGAAGCTTCCCGATTTGGAAGAGTACAAGCCCACCGATACCGGCGAATCCCCGCTTTCCAAAGTGACCGATTGGGTCAACTGCAAGTGCCCCAAGTGCGGCGGCGCGGCAAAGCGTGAGACCGATACGATGCCGCAATGGGCGGGCTCGTCTTGGTACTTCCTCCGCTACATCGACCCCAAGAACAACAACGCTCTCGCCGACCCCGAAAAACTTAAGTACTGGGGCCCCGTAGATTGGTACAACGGCGGTATGGAGCACGTGACGCGTCACTTGATCTATTCCCGTTTCTGGAACCGCTTCCTTTACGACATCGGCGCCGTTCCGTTTGCCGAGCCGTACAAGAGGCGTACAGCGCAAGGCTTGTTGCTCGGTAGCGACGGCAACAAGATGAGCAAGAGCCTCGGCAACGTGGTCAACCCCAACGAATGCATCGATAAGTACGGCAGCGACGTTTTGCGTACTTACGTGATGTTCATCGGCGATTACGAGCGTCCCGCGCCGTGGTCGGATAACAGCATCATCGGTTGTAAGAGGTTTATCGAAAGAGTGTGGAGATTGCCCGAGATCATGAACGACGAGGCAGGGTACAGCAAAAAGCATACCGCCAGTGTGCACCGTATGATCAAAAAGGTTTCCGCAGACTACGAAGCCACCGGTTTCAACACCGCCATCGCCGCGATGATGACCTTTGTCAACGAAGTTTACGCCGACGGCTTTATCACCAAGAGCGAGCTTGAGACCTTGTTGAAACTCCTTTATCCCGTGGCGCCGCACGTCACCGAAGAGATCAACGAAGCGATCGGCAACAAGACCTTGATCGCGGAAAGCACTTGGCCGGAATACGACGAAAACCACCTCGTCGAAGACGAAGTTTCCATCCCGGTGCAGATCCTCGGCAAGCTCAAGGGCGTGGTCAAAGTGGCGCGCACCGCTTCGCAAGAAGAAGTGACGGACGCCATCTTAAACGGCGACCTCAAGAGCTATTTTGAGGGCAAGACGGTCGTCAAGGTCATTTACGTCCCCGGCAAGATCGTCAACTTTATCGTAAAGTAATATGTCCGAGATCAGCGAGAGACTGGATAGGGTGCTTGCCCCCGCGCGTTTGCTCAACGTAGGCGAAGGGCACGCCGTAGTCAAAACGGTCAAGAGCATCCAACAAAATTCAAAGCCCAATCCGCGCAAACTTTTCGTTGCGGAGGGTTTTTGGCTTGCTTCTCTCGCTTTGAAGGACGGTTTGGAGGTGGAAAGCCTTATCGTCGCGCCCGAATGCGTTTATACGCTCGAATGCGTGACCTTGATCGAAAAGATGCTTCCCCTCGCCGCAAACGCTTATACCGTAAGCGCAAAGGTCTT
>JAGAAA010000082.1 GCA_017615495.1 Clostridia bacterium | reverse complement strand
GTCCTTCACGGCAATGTCGTCGTTGACGTAAACGGCGTCTACTTTGATGCCGTCGTCGATGGCGTCGCTCATCGCGTTGTTGAAGTTCATGCAGTCGCCGGAGTAGTTTTTGATGATCAACAAGACGCCCTTATCGGTGGCGCACTTTTTGATGGCGTTGTACACCTGGACTTGCGAGGGAGAGGCGAATACGTCGCCGCAAACCGCCGCGTCAAGCATACCTTTGCCGACGAAGCCCGCGTGCGCCGGCTCGTGACCCGAACCACCGCCCGAGATCAGACTGACTTTGTCATCGTTGATCTCCTTCTTCTTGACGATCTTGAACTTCTCCACAAACTCGAGGTCGGGATGCGCCATAGCGATGCCGTGACACATGTCGTACACGAAAGTTTCGGGGGTATTCATTATTTTTTTCATACTCAAAAATCTCCTTTTTATGATATTAGCCGAGAAAAAATCTCGGCTAATACGGTTTGTGGGCAAAAATTATTCGTCGTAACCCTTGTACTCGCGGCCGATCTTATCCGCAGTCTTGATGGCGGCGACAACCATATCCACGGTGACGGGGAACGGCATGTTGTGGATGGATTCCTCGGGGATGCAGGTCTTCTTCGCAACGGCGACGAGTTCTTCGTCGGTGAGGGAAGTACGGGCAACTTTGCCGGTCTTCTTGTCGGTCATAAGGTCTTGCAAGCAGACGGGGAGGCCCACGGTGTCGCAGAAGTCAAGGATTTCGTAGAGCTCGTCTTCCGGCGCGTTTTCAAGCACCAATTGGCAAATGGTACCGAAAGCGACCACTTCGCCGTGGAAGTTGTTTGCGTGGATCTCGTGCACGATGGTGATACCGTCGTGAATGGCGTGAGCAGCGGCAAGACCGCCGGATTCAAAGCCCAAACCGGAAAGGAGGATGTTGGTTTCAACGATCTTCTCAAACGCTTGGGTGACCGCGTTGTTGTCGCAAGCGACCTTTGCCTTGTAACCGTCGGAGATGAGGTTCTTGTAGCAAAGTTCCGCAAGAGCGAAAGCGGTGTGGGTGCCGTAGCCGAGCAAGGTGCCCTTAGCGCGGTTTGCGCCGCAGGGAAGGCCCGCGTTGACGTTGGAAACGCTCTTCACGTTGGCACGCGCCTCAAAATAGGTGGAAAGGGCGTCGCCCATACCGGAAACGAGGAAGCGGGAGGGGGCGCCGGCGATGACGTTGAGGTCGATCAAAACGACGCTCGGGCTCTGACGGAAGTATGCGTAATCGTCAAATTCGTGGTCGTCGGTGTAAAGAACGGCGCTGTGAGAGGTGGGCGCGTCGGTCGCCGCGATGGTCGGGCAGATGATGAGCGGGTTGCCGGCAGCGACACACTTACTGGTGTCGATCGCCTTACCGCCGCCGAGACCGATCGTGCAAGCGCACTTGTTCTCCTTAGCGACTTCTTGCAATTTAGCCACGACGGTGCGGGAGCACTCACCCTTGAAGATATCGCCGGCGGAAACGAATTCGATCTTATACTTTTCCGCGGTGGCCGCGAGCTTGTCCTTAACGAGGGTCAAAGCAAACGGATCGGCGATCAAAAGGGCCTTTTTGCCAAAGGTTTTTACGAAATAGCCCAAATTGAGCAACTCGTCTTCGCCTTGAACGTACTTGGTCGGGCAGATAAATGCTTTTCTCATAAATAAATCTCCTTAAAGTTTATTTTACAGCGGATGGCTGCAAGTTTGTTTTTGTGGAAACCCCACTAATAAAATTTTACCATAAAAAAACGGTATGTCAATACCGATTTTCGATTTTTTCGCGAAAACCCCTTCAAAAAATGCGGTTTTTTGAGGAAGGAGCGATAAAAAACCTCAAAATTAAGGACTTTTTTCCGAAAAAACTTTAAAATGGCGTGGATTTAAAAAATCGGCGTCAAACGCCCACGTGCCGCATTTTTGCGATGGAAAACAGTTCTTCCGCAAGGAATTCCGGCGTGCGTCTATCGTATGCGGGCGCGGGCGGGCGTTTCGTTATTATATCGTCGATCACGTCGGCCAAATTGTCCTTTTTTAAGGCGTCTTGCGGCAAAACGCTGATGAGACCAAGCTTGCGGTATGCGGCGGCGTTTTCTTCTTGATCCCCTCTTGATTCTCCTTTTGGCAAAGGGATCGCGAGGACGCGCTTTCCGAGGGCGGTCAGTTCGCCGAGGGTGGATGCGCCCGCGCGCGATACCACGAGGTCGGCTGTTTCAAAAAGATCGGCGATATTTTCCGCAAACGGGATGGAGCGATAAGAGTTTGTTTTGAGGGGCGCGCCGCCTTTTCCGGTGATGTGGATAATATTATACTTGTCGGATAATGCCGCGTAGTTTTCCGAGAGAGCGTCGTTGATGGCTTTTGCGCCGAGGCTCCCACCCATAAAAAGGAGGGTTTTGCGCTCCTTGTTCGGAAAAAGATCGAGGGGTTTTCCGTTAAATATCTCATCTCTGACGGGGGTTTGCATCAGATGGGCTTTGCGATAAGTCCCGGGAAAAGCGGTGTAAACTCTTTCCGAAAAAACGGCGGTAAAGCGATTGGCGAGCCCCATTGAGCGGTCGCTTTCGTGGCAGACGATGGGAATGCCTAAAAGATGCGCCGAGATCACGGTGGGAACGGCGGCGTACCCGCCCTTGGAAAAAACAAGGGAAACAGCCTGTTCCTCCAAGATCTTTTTCGCTTGCGCCGCGCCTTTAAACAGGAGGACGGGAAGTGACAGATTCTTCCATAATTTTCTCCGATGAAACTTTGTCGTTTCCGTCGGATAAAAAGGGATTTTTTTATCCTTGCAGATGGCTTCTTCCATTGATTTCGGGCTCCCGATATAGATCACGTTGTCAAAACGCTTTTTGAGTTCTTTTACGAGGGCTAAATTGGGCATGACGTGCCCTGCGGTGCCTCCGCCGACCAAGGCGATATTTGTCATATTTTGTTGTCACTCCTTTAAAATTCGCTATCTTTTTATGATTTTATACTTTACTAAAAAAATATATGCTTGCTTTTTTTATATTATTTATGTATAATACTTACGTGGAGTTTTTCCATAAAATCTTTCAAAAGGAGGTCACCGATGGAGGAGTTTAATTTGATTAGTTTTGACGGCACGGATATCCATTGCTATATGTGGAATGACGTTGAAAATCCGAAGGCTGTCATTCAGATCGCTCACGGTATGGGCGAGCATTGCGGTAGATATGATGACTTTGCGTCATTTTTAAATAAAAACGGTTACATCGTTATTGCGGAAGATCATCGCGGTCACGGTAAGACGTGCGGGTATGAAAAGAGAGGTATCGTAGAGGGGGATAGCTACAACGACACTATTTCCGATATGATCGCTCTCACCAACAACTATGCTATCAAAAAGTATAAGTTGCCCGTGGTGCTTGTCGGTCACAGCTACGGCAGTTTCCTTTCGCAGGGCTATATTGAAAGGAACGGGGATGCCCTTGCCGGCGTGATCCTTTCCGGCTCGGCGTATATGAATACGGCGCAAGTGGCTTTCGGCAGATTGGTCGCTTCCATTCAAAACGCTCTTTGCGGCGGCGAGAAACCGGCAAATTTGATCGCAAAGCTCTCCTTTGGCGCTTACGACAAGCAGTTTAAGGAAGAAAATCAGCCCTTTGCCTGGCTTACGAGGGATAAGGAAGTCGTCAAAAAGTACATAGCCGACGAATACTGCGGCGCGGCTTTCAATATGTCCATCGCTTTCCAAAAGAGCTTTTTCTACGGTATGAAGACGGTTTACCGTCCCGAATCGCTCAAGGCGATCCCCAAAGAGCTCCCGGTTTTCATCGCCAGCGGCGACAGAGATCCCGTGGGCGGCAACGGAGCGCTCGTTTCCCGTTTGTACGAGGAATATAAGGCTCTTGGGCTTACCGATCTTGCCATTAAGCTGTATCCCGACGCTCGTCACGAGATCTTAAACGAACTCAACAAAGACGAGGTTTATTCGGATTTTCTCGCATTTATCGACAGAGTTACCGCTCCGAAAGAGTAAAAAGTGTAATATTCGACAAGTGGAATAAAATCCCATTCGGAACTACCATCGCTTAAAACAAGGAAATCTCATTCGAGCGCGAATTGCCTCGCGCCCGAGTTTTCCTTTTGTTTTCACGCGGCGCGGTTTTGGGTTTTGTGGCACGAAGGTTGAATTTCGACATTCTTTTCGTGATAAAATGCAATTAAGAGGAAAAATGTTCGGCAAGTTGCTTGCCCTCTTTTTTTGGGTAGTGATATAATCTTCGTTAGAAACGTAAATTAGGAGGTAGATTTATGAAAATTAAACCTTTGTTCGATAGGATCGTGATCAAAAAGGTCGAAGAGAAGGCCACCGCGTTCGGCGGCATCGTTCTCCCCGATTCCGCAAAAGAGAAGCCCCAGATGGCTGAAGTCATCGCCGTCGGTCCCGGCGGCATGGTGGACGGCAAGGAAATTGCCATGCAGGTCAAAGTCGGGGATAAGATCCTTTACAGCAAGTATGCAGGCAGCGATTTTAAGATCGACGGTGAAGAGCTTACCGTTCTTCGTCAGAGCGACGTGCTCGCCATCGTCGAGGACTAATAGGAGGTAATATCTATGGCAAAGCAATTTAAGTACGGTCAAGAAGCAAGAAAAGCCCTCGAGGCGGGCGTCAACGTCCTTGCGGATACCGTCAAGATCACCCTCGGGCCCAAGGGCAGAAACGTCGTTCTCGGCAAAAAGTACGGCGCACCCCTCATCACCAACGACGGCGTGACCATCGCCAAAGAGATCGAGCTTAAGGACGCTTTTGAAAACATGGGCGCTCAGCTCATCCGCGAAGTTTCGGTCAAAACCAACGACATCGCAGGCGACGGCACCACCACGGCGGCTGTTCTCGCTCAGGCGATCGTGCGCGAAGGCGTCAAGAACGTTGCGGCGGGCGCTAACCCCATCATTTTGAAGAAAGGCATCATGAAAATGACCGAAGCGGCGGTGGAAGAGCTTCGCAAGCTTTCCGTACCCATTTCGGGCAAGAAAAACATCGCGCAGGTGGCAAGCATCTCCGCAGGAGATGAGACCATCGGTGAATTGATCAGCGACGCAATGGAAAAGGTCGGCACCGACGGCGTCATCACCATTGATGAAGGCAAGACGATGAAGACCGAACTCAACGTTGTCGAAGGTATGCAATTCGACCGCGGTTACGCATCGCCGTACCTCGTTACCGATACCGACAAGATGCAGGCGATCTTGGACGATCCCTACGTGCTCATCACCGACAAAAAACTCTCCAACGTGCAGGAGATCCTTCCCATCATCGAGATCGTTTACAAGGCGGGCGCAAAACTTCTTATCATCGCCGAAGACATCGAAGGCGAGGCGCTCAGCACCATCATTTTGAACAAGCTCAAGGGCGTGTTTAACTGCGTTGCAGTTAAGGCTCCCGCTTTCGGTGACAGAAGGAAGGCCATTTTGGAGGACATCGCGCTTCTCACAGGCGGACAGGTCATCACCGACGACCTCGGCTTAGACCTCAAGACCGCGGATATTTCGATGCTCGGTCGTGCGCGTCAAGTCAAGGTGGATAAGGACAACACCACCATCGTGGGCGGCGCGGGCGACAGCGAGCAGATCAAGGCGCGCGTACAATCCATCAAAGCGCAGATCGCCGTCACCACCAGCGACTACGATCGTGAAAAACTCCAAGAAAGAGTTGCCAAGCTTTCGGGCGGCGTAGGCGTGATCGGCGTCGGCGCGGCTACCGAAGTGGAAATGAAGGAAAAGAAGCTTCGCATCGAGGACGCTCTCGCAGCAACCAAAGCGGCTGTGGAAGAGGGCATCGTCCCGGGCGGCGGTACCGCTCTCCTCAACGTGATCCCGGCGCTTCGCGGCATGCTCGACACCCTTAAGGGTGACGAGAGGACCGGCGCAGCCATCGTTCTTCGCGCTCTTGAAGAGCCCGTCAGACAAATTGCCGTCAACGCGGGCAAAGAAGGCAGCGTGGTGGCAAACGCCGTTTTGGAAGGCGTTTCCAAAAACCGCAACTTCGGTTACGACGCTTTGAACGACGAATACTGCGACCTTGTGCAAAAGGGCATTTTGGACCCGACCAAGGTTACGAGGACGGCGCTTCAAAACGCGGCTTCCGTCGCGGGCACCCTCCTTACCACCGAGTCGCTCGTCGCGAATATTCCCGAACCCCCGGCACCCATGGCTCCGGCGGGCGGTATGGACGGCATGTATTGATTCGTCTCAAGCAAAGGGGACCCATTTGGGTCCCCTTTTTTTTATTCCTTTGTCATAAAGCGGAGCCCTCGTTCATATCCTTCGATATGATCTATGCCGAAGACGTGAAGAAAATATTCAAACAAAAAACGGAGCTTTTCGGAGGGGCGGAGATATCCGTTTTTGATTCCGAAGCGCTGGTGGTTTCGGGGCATAAAGGGCTGTTGTCCCTTTCTTCCGAAGAGGTGGTCGTTCGGCTGAAAACGGGGTGTTTGCGAGTTTTGGGCGGCGAGCTTTCCGTCCTCAAAGCAAGTCCGTCTGAGATCTATCTTTCGGGGGCGATCCGCGCTCTCGAATTTCCCGGGGAAATATCTTGAAAACTCGCTTTTGCGTTACCTGTCGTCGCTCGACTTTTTTGTTGAATAGGTTGCTCCGTGCGGGCGTACTTTTGGATAAAATCCAAAACTTTGACGGCAAATTGCGGTTTTACACCTTGCGCAAGGATGCTTTTATTGCGGAAAACGTCCTCTTGCAAGAAGGGATAGATTACGAAAAAACGGAGCTTGGCGTTCGATCGGTTTTGTGTCGAATCTTTGCGCGTCCCTTCCTGTTGGCGGCGACGGTTTTTGCCGTGGTCGGCGTTTTCCTTTTCAGTAATTTCGTTTACGGGTATTCCATCCAAGGAAATTCCTTTGTTAACACCTCTCGGGTTGAGGAAGTTTTGCGTGCCAACGCAGTGGACGGCTTCGTTTGGAAAGGGGCTCTTGACTTGGACGGCATCAAAACGCAACTCGGCGCGCTTGACGGGGTATCCTTCGCGTCGGTCAAAGTCACCGGGAGCCGTTTGCGAGTGGAGATCAAAGAGGAACTCCCGCGTGAAACGCCAGACAGCCTTTTATACGAGCCGGTCCTGTCCGTTTGTTCCGCCGTGGTGACCAAGATCGTTGCGGAAAGCGGCACGCCGCAGGTGAAAGCGGGGGACTGCGTCGCGCCGGGGGACGTGCTCGTCGCGCCCGTCTATGCCTTTACGGAAGGGGAGTCACCCGCGCCCGCTCGAGCCGAAGTTTGGGGCGTTGTCACCTATGAAAAGGAAGTATTACTTCCTTCCGTCACCGTGGAAAGCGTTTTGACAGGAGAAGTTTTTCAATGCCGCGAGGTGTTTTGGTTTGGAAAGCAAGTGGGGCGCAAAACGAGTATTCCGTTTGAAACTTACGACGTGGAAGAGCGCGTCGTTTACAGCGGCGCGGGGGTCATCGTCAAGCAAAAAACCTATCGCCGCCGCATTTTGCAAACCGTTTATCACGACTTTGACGCCGAGGGACCGCGTCTTTTGAAGGAATCGATCGAAGAGCTTCTTTGCGCTCTCCCTTTTCACGCGCGGGAGCGGGGGACGGTGCGCGCCGTGCAAAAAAAACTAGACAATTTACTTTATTTAGTGCTATACTATTCCGTAGAACAGCGGATAGATTCGCCGTTCGCAGTTCGCTTTGCGAACTTGGAGGGATATGGATAAACTTGCTTCATCACAAAAGAGAACGGTATTTCAGTACCTTTTCACCTTTTTGGCGTTGATCGCGCTTTCCGCTATCATCATCGCCTGCGTGGTGGCGTTCCGCTCCGTCAGCGGCGTGTACTTTGATCTGCCCACTCTTTTCTCGGCGGGCTTTTTGATCGTCGTCCTTTTGGGCGTCAATTACATCGTTTTGCGTTCTTACAACAGGGGGGACGCGGTTTCATCCGTTTTCGTTTTCAGCGTGCTGTTGGTGACGGTCGTTTCTTCGATCGTTTGCTTGCATTTCGATTACGCTTATGCGGTGCCGCTTTCCTTCTTGGCGTTGCTGCTTGGAATGGATTTCCACAAAAAGAGCGCCATCGTCACGCATTTTACGACGATCATGATCGTTGCGGTGTGCATCGTGCTCTTCTCCTATGAGTCGGAGGCGATCCTCTTTTCCGAATTGTCGCTTCTCATCATGGTCCTCGTCGTCAATACGGTGTGCGGCATTTTGCTGATCACGATGATCGGGCGCTATTCCAGCCGTCTTAAGGTGCTGTTTACCTCAAGCTTTATCGTCTTCGTTTCGGGCTTGATCGGCTTTATGTCCGCGGCGGCGCTGGGCGGCGACCCCGATATTATGCAAATGATCACGGTGGGCGTTTCCATCATGGCGGGCGGCGCCATCAGCATTTTCGCTTATTTCTGCATGACGCCCATCTTCGAGCGCGTTTTCAACCTGAACACGGGCTTGCGCCTCGTTGAGCTTTGCTCCTTCAACCAACCCCTTTTGAAGGAATTGGAGGAGAAGGCGCCCGGCACCTTCAACCATTCTTTGACGGTGTCCAATATTGCGGAGCGTGCGGCGTACGCCATTGGGGAAGACCCCCGTCTTGCCAAAGCGGCGGCGTTATACCACGATATCGGCAAGATCGAAAACCCCGAATTCTTTACCGAAAACCAAATCGACGGCTACAACCCGCACGATGATCTTATCCCCGAAGTCAGCGTTAAAATGATCACTCGCCACACCGAAGCGGGCGCCAAGATCCTGACGTCAAAAGGCTTCCCCAAGGAGATCATTTCCGCCGCGGTCGAGCACCACGGCGACAGCCCGGTCGGGTACTTTTACCACAAAGCGCAAAATATTACCGAAGGTACCTTGGAAGAAAAGGGCTACACTTACGTGGGTCCCAAGCCTCAAACCAAGATCAACGCGATCATCATGATCGCGGATATTTGCGAGGCTGCCACGCGTTCGGTGCGTCCTTCCACGCGGGAGGAGCTCGTTGAACTTGTGGATAAGCTCGTGCGTCAAAAAATGAGTGAAAAACAGTTTGACGAATGCCCGATCACGATGGCGGAACTCACCGCGGTCAAAGGGGCGGTCGTCAACACCTTGATGGGCGTTCATCACGAACGTATCTCTTATAATTTCGGCAATAAAAAATGATCACGGTCACGGGAGCGTCGGCACAAGAGAAGACACTTCTCAAACGGGTGGCGGAAGCCGCCTTGTCCCGTATGGGCGCGGAGGACGCCGCGCTTGACCTTTCTTTCGTCGGGAGGGAGCGCATTCGCGCGCTCAACGCTTCTCTTCGCGGGGTGGACCGCGTGACCGACGTTTTGTCCTTTCCCACCATTGAAAAGGTGGTCCTTCCCCTTAAAAAGGGGAATTATCCCTTTGACGTAGACCCGGACAGCGGCAAAGTTTACCTCGGTAGCATCGTGATCTGTCGCGCCAGGGCAAAGGAGCAATCCGTTGAATACGGGCATTCATTGGAGCGTGAGCTTTCTTATTTGACGGTCCACGGCGTACTTCACCTCCTCTCTTTCGACCATATCGAGGAGAGAGACAAAGTCAAGATGCGTGCGGCGGAGGAGAAAATTCTTTCCGCGCTTGGCATCGGGAGGGATTGATGGAAAACGAAGTTTTGGACAAGCTTTTAGACGCCGCCACCGAAGCGGCGGAGCATTCCTATTCGCCTTATTCCGGCTTTCCCGTCGGCGCGGCGGTGCTGACCGCGGACGGCAGCATTTACTCGGGCACCAACGTGGAAAACGCAAGTTACGGCGCAACGATGTGCGCGGAGCGGGTGGCAATTTTTAAGGCGGTTTCGGAAGGAGCGGATAAGATCCTCGCTCTTGCAGTATATACAAGCGCCGCGGAATTCGCTTTCCCGTGCGGAATGTGCTTGCAGGTGCTTTCGGAATTTGCCGAGGATATCCCCGTCATCGTCGCGGGGGATTCCGGGATGAAAACCTTTTCGCTTTCCGAACTTTTACCCCATCGCTTCGGCAGGGAATAACCACATACGGAGGACAACTATGAAATCGGGCTTTATCGCAGTGCTGGGGCTTCCAAACGCAGGGAAGTCCACCTTGACCAACGCGCTCGTTGGGGAAAAGGTTTCCATCGTCAGTTGGCGCCCGCAAACCACAAGAGATAAGATCATCGGCATCGTAAACGGCGAGGATTATCAGATCGTTTTGATCGATACGCCGGGTATCCATACGGGCAAAAGCAAGCTTTCCGCCTTTATGGCGGACGAAGTCACGTCGGCAAAAAGTTCGTCCGACGGCGCTCTTTACGTCTTGGACGGCAGCCGCACGATGGAAAAGGATACCTTTGAGTTTATCAAGTCGCTTGCCGCCACCACCCCCACCGTCGTGGTGGTCAACAAGATGGACATTGCGGATAAGTCCGCCGTCATGCAAACGGTTGCCCGCCTTTCCGGCGTTAAAAACCTTGAGATCGTTCCGATCTCCGCCGCGACCAAGGAAAACCTTCCCGAACTGTTAAACGTCATCAAAGGGATGCTGAAGGACGACGTCGCCTATTATCCCGAGGATATGTATACCGATAAGCCCCTCCGCTTTATGGCTGCGGAGATCGTGAGGGAAAAAGCGCTCAAGTTCCTTTTGGCGGAAATACCGCACGGCATCGGCGTGGACGTCGTGAAGTTCGAAACGGGGGAGGACGGCGTCACCCGCATCGAAGCGGACGTCATTTGCGAAAAAGATACGCACAAGCCCATCATCATCGGCAAGGGGGGCGAGACCCTCAAAAAGATCTCCGTCGCCGCGAGGAAGGAGCTTGAAAACCTCGTGGACGGGCAGGTCTACCTCCGTTTGTACGTCAAGGTCAAAAGCGGGTGGAAGGACGACGGCGCCGTTTTGCGCACGCTCGGCTACGTCAAAAACAAGTGATATAAAACCTCTTCGCGCCGTCCATAATAAAACGGGAGGGCACGAATATGGAACAGAAACAAAACAATATGGACGCGCTTTGGGACCTTTTTGTCAAAACGGGGTTGCCCGAGGCGTACAGTATGTACAAAGCTGAGGAGAGAAGAGTTGAAAGAGGAGAAAAAGACTGACGGCATTTGCTTACGGTCCGTCGAGTACGGAGAGAACGACCGAATTATCACGCTTTTGACGGATAAATTGGGCAAAGTTTCCGTTCGCGCACGGGGCGTTTCTTCCCCAAAATCTCGTCTTCGTCACGCCGCCGTTCCCTTTAGTTTCGGTGAGTACATACTTTCTGAAAACGGCGATTTTTATTCCTTAAAATCCTTTGATTACAACGATGCGTTTACGGCGGTTTCGGACGATCTCGTCCGATATTTTGCCGCGACGGCGGCGCTTGAGATCGCCGATAAGCTCACCGAAGAAATGGTGCCCGTCACCGAGGAACTCGCGCGGCTTTTGCGCTTTTTGATGAGCGTGTGTTACGACAAGGGCGGCTTGCCTGAATTTTTGCGTTACTTCCTCGATATGCTTTCCATCGCCGGCTATGCCGTTTCGATGGGGACGATGAAGCCTTTGGACGATCCCAAATACTATGTATTTGATCTGGAAGGCGGCGGCTTTGCTTCCACCTCCGTCCGCAACCCTTACGCCGTAAAAATGACCTCGCCGTCAATGCGCCTTCTCGCTTTGTATTTGGAAGGGGAGGACGCCCCGGGCGAAGAGGTTTCTTTTGTGGAGATATTTTCCGTTCTTTCGCAGTACGTCAAGATCAAAACGGGCAAGAACCTCAAGGCGTTGTTTGAGCTTTGCGATCTTCTCCGTAACGGCATAAAAAGCGCCGGCGTATAAGACGCGCCGTTATTTAGCGTTTTTTTGTACTTTTTTTCGTCAAAGTCCTTGCATTGCTTCGCAAAAAGAATTATCATATATACATCGCATTTTATTTACGAATTTCTATTAGGAGGATTTTACATGAAAAAATACGTCTATCTTTTCACCGAAGGCGACGCAACCATGCGTGAGTTGCTTGGCGGTAAAGGAGCGAACCTTGCCGAAATGACCAAGATCGGTCTTCCCGTTCCGCAAGGCTTCACCATTTCCACCGAGGCTTGCACGCAGTACTACGAGGATGGTAGGCTCATCAACGACGACATCATGGCTGAGATCATGGCGAACGTCAAAAAGATGGAGGAGATCAACGGCAAAAAGTTCGGCGACCTCACCAACCCGCTTCTCGTTTCCGTCCGTTCGGGTGCCAGAGCGTCCATGCCCGGCATGATGGACACCATTTTGAACCTCGGTTTGAACGACAAGGTCGTTGCGGCTATGATCGCCGGCAACCCCGATCCGAAGTTTGAGAGGTTCGTCTACGACTCTTACAGAAGGTTTATCCAAATGTTCTCCGACGTCGTTATGGAAGTCGGCAAGAAGTACTTCGAGGCCCTCATCGATCAGATGAAGGAGAAGAAGGGCGTGGAGTACGACATCGACCTCACCGCCGCCGACCTCAAGGAGCTTGCCACCCAGTTCAAGGCGGAGTACAAGAAGCAACTCGGCAAGGACTTCCCGGAAGATCCTATCGAGCAGCTCAACGCGGCTATCCGCGCGGTGTTCCGCAGCTGGGATAACCCCCGTGCAAACGTCTATCGTATGGACCACGACATCCCGTACAGCTGGGGTACCGCGGTCAACGTTATGCCGATGGTTTTCGGTAACCTCAACAACAATTCCGGTACCGGCGTTGCCTTCACCCGTAACCCCGCCACCGGTGAGAAGAAGCTCATGGGCGAATTCCTTATCAACGCGCAGGGTGAGGACGTCGTCGCGGGTGTTCGTACCCCGATGCCCATCTCCGAAATGGCGGAGAAGTTCCCCGACGCTTACAAGCAGTTCGTCAACGTTTGCGACATTCTCGAAAACCACTACAGAGATATGCAGGATATGGAGTTCACCGTCGAGAACGGCAAGCTCTATATGCTCCAATGCCGTAACGGCAAGCGTACCGCTGCCGCGGCTATCAAGATCGCTTGCGATCTTATCGACGAAGGTATGATCACCGAGCAGGAAGCTTTGCTTCAGATCGATGCAAAGACGCTCGACATGCTTCTCCACCCGACCTTTGACGCAACCGCGCTTGCCGCTGCAAACAAGGCAAACGTCGTTGGCAAGGGTATTGCCGCTTCCCCGGGCGCTGCTGCAGGTACCATCGTCTTCACCGCTGAAGACGCTGTCAGGGAAGGACAAAAGAACAAGAAGGTCGTCCTCGTCCGTTTGGAGACCTCTCCCGAAGATATCGAGGGCATGAAGTACGCGCAGGGCATCTTGACGGTGCGCGGCGGTCAGACTTCCCACGCAGCCGTCGTTGCCCGTGGTATGGGTACTTGCTGTGTTTCCGGTTGCGGCGATATCAAGATGCACGAGGAAGAAAAGTACTTTGAGCTTGCCGGTAAGATCTTCCGTGAGGGTGACGAACTCTCCTTGGACGGCTCCACCGGCTTGATCTACGACACTCGCATCAAGACCGTTCCCGCCGACCCCAACAGCGGTTACTTCGGTAGGATCATGAAGCTTGCCGATAAGTACAAGGCTTTGAAGGTGCGCACCAACGCCGACACCCCCGCCGACGCGCAAAGGGCTTTTGAACTTGGCGCCGAAGGTATCGGTCTTACCCGTACCGAGCATATGTTCTTCGGTCCGGGCAGAATTGAAAAGTTCCGTGAAATGATCTGCTCCGAGGATAAGAAGGAGCGTGAACGCGCTCTTGCTGCCATCGAACCGATGCAACAAGCTGACTTTGAAGGCTTGATGGAAGCTTTGAAGGGCATGCCCGTCACCATCCGCTTCCTCGATCCGCCGCTCCACGAGTTCGTTCCCACCCTTGAGGCGGATATCGAAGCGCTTGCCAGGGCGAAGGACAAGACCCCGCAAGAGATCCGTATCCTCTGCGAGAGCCTCCACGAGTTCAACCCGATGATGGGTCACCGTGGCTGCCGTCTTGCGGTCACTTATCCCGAAATCGCGGTCATGCAGACCAGGGCTATCATCAAGGCTGCCATCAACGTGCAAAAGAAACACCCGGATTGGAACGTTAAGCCGGAGATCATGATCCCGCTCGTTGGCGAAGTCAAAGAGCTTAAGTACTGCAAGGAAACCGTCGTGGCTACTGCGGACGCCGTCATCAAAGAGGCGGGCGTCAAGCTTGAGTACGAAGTCGGCACGATGATCGAGATCCCGCGCGCAGCACTCACCGCGGACGAGATCGCCAAGGAAGCCGAGTTCTTCTGCTTCGGCACCAACGACCTTACCCAGATGACTTTCGGTTTCAGCCGTGACGATTCCGGTAAGTTCCTCCCCAGCTACTACGCTGCCAAGATCTATGAGTCCGATCCGTTTGCTCGTCTTGACACCAAGGGCGTGGGCAAACTGATGAAGATGGCGGTCCAGCTTGGTCACGAGACCCGCAAGGATATCCATTGCGGTATTTGCGGCGAACACGGCGGCGATCCTTCCTCCATCGAGTTCTGCCACGAGATCGGCTTGAACTACGTTTCCTGCTCGCCGTACAGAGTGCCTATCGCACGCTTGGCAGCAGCGCAGGCTAACATCAAGAATCCCCGCAAATAAGCGAGCGAGTATAGCGGCACATTTGCTTTGTTACTAACTACAAGGCGGCGAAATCACGTACGAATAAGTACGCTCATTCGCCGCCTTTTATTGTGCCTCGCAACTGCACCACTCTCCTCGCTCGCTGGGGGAGAACATAAAGCCTCGCAACTGCACCACGCTGCGTCGCCGATGTTTTTTGCAGGGAGGATAACGCGCCTGCGCGGTTTTTTCGTCGAGTCGCGCATCCGTACTACTCCGCGCCGCCGACGGGTGGGGGAATGTTGAGCCTGCGCGTTTTTTTTTGTTTGGGGCTCTGAGGAATAGCACGTTTTTTTGTGACGTCCCGTTCGTTAGAAGGAAAATGAAAGATGAAAATAAGAGTTGTGGGTTTAAGTTTGAGCTCTTCTTTTTCGCTGATTTGACGGCGGAAGGCACCCTCTGTTGACAAAACGGTGGGTTTGTGATAAAATACCTGTAATATGCGGCATACTAATGCCGTATCAAAAAGGAGGATGATATGAAAAAGTTTTTAACCATAACTGCCATTGTGCTTGTCGTCGTTTGTTTGATGGGCGTGTTGGCGGCGTGCGGTTCGACCAAAGGTCTTTCTTTCAAAAAAGCGAAAATTTCCATTGATCATACTGCCCCCGCAACTTTCACGTCGGCAAACGTTGCCGAGATCACGGCGCTTGCGGGCAAGGACGTCGTTTCCACTAACGGCATGCTCATCGTCGTAAGCAAGCTGAACAACGAGAGCGTTACCGTGCGCACGCTGTATAATATGGAAACCGACACCGTTCTCGCCACCGACACCACCGATCAGATCCGTTTGTACAGCAAGGGCAACAATTCGTACTATCTGCGCGTTAAAAACAACGCGTTGACCGGGTTGTACGATACGGTCCTTTACAATTCCAAGGGTGAAGAGATCAAGTACGTCAGCGCCTCCGGCGAAGAAAAGACGATCTACTCTTCCGCCGAGATCCCCGCTGTGGAAAACGTCAGCGGTGACGTTGTCTTCTTTGCCGACAACTTCTTCCGCGTGCCGCGCAAGGGCAATACCGTGGAAAGGATAGGCAGACAGTCCGGCTTGGTGGAATTCAATTACAACTTCACCACGTCCAACGACAACTATTACTACCAAATCGACAACGGGGCGGGCAGGGCGTATATCTTTGACAAAAAGCTTAACCTCGTCACCACTTATTTTGCGCACGGCGATTACGACAATTTGAATATCAACGTTTTGGAAAGCGGGGATCTCCTCGTGCAAACCACCACGGAATTGATGGACGAAGCCAAGGATTACACCTATATCAGCAACGGCAAGAAGTACTTGCTCAAAACCTACGTTGTGGACGCCAAGAAGGGCAAAGAGACCGAAAAGAAGTTTAAATACGTTGTCGGCGGTTTGATTGCGATCACCAAGGATTCTGCCGTCAAGTTCAACGGGGACAACGTTGCCCTCATTTTCCCCATCGAGGACGATCGTCTTTTGAACGGCGCCAACGACGCGATGACGGTATCGCTTTCCAACAATCTTAAAGTGAAGGGCAGGTTGGATCAGATGATCGACAATCAACTCCCCGGCACCTTCCCCGATACCATCAACAACTATCTGTTGCTTTCCACGCCGCTGGGCGCCAAACTCGTCACCACAAGCGGGAAGGTCATCGGTGATTTTGCTTGTGACAACGGCAGCTTCAACGAAAAGATGTTTACCTTAAACGGCAAGTTGTACGACTTCAATTTAAAGCCTCTTTTCGATTACGAGGCGGAAGGGTACGCTCTTGCGGGTTGGATGAATTACTCTGTAATTCTTTCCAAGAACGTGGACGGCAATCTTATTTACTATCGTTTCGATTCTTCGATGACCGCCCCCAAGGCGCTCTCTTCGGCGACCACTACCTTTACGAGGATAGGCAAGTACCTCTATTCGCTCAGAACGGACGGCACTTACACCTATTACAACGAGAAAGATGAAGTCGTTACCGGGTTGCCCACCGCTACCAACATTAACCAAAGCTTGGGCAACAGTGAAAAGGAATGTTTCCTCTATCGCGCGACGATCGAGGGGACGGCGCACTACTATCGTATCGCCAAATAAAGGCGAACGAGTATAGCGGCGCTTATACTTTGTTCCAACTCAAAGAGTCGCAGTTACGTACAAAAAGTACGCGCCTGCGGCTCTTTTTCGTTGCGCCGCGTCTAAGCACCACTCTCCTTGCTCGCGCCGGGGGGCGCCTGCGGGGTTTTTATTGTTGCCGGGGCGGGCGGCGGTTTTTTGCTTATACGTGCGCAAGATACGATGCGCGCGGAAGATACATTAAAATAAGTTGATAATTTGATTTTAACGGTGGTATAATGGACGTATGAAAAAGTACAAGCAGGCGTTTTCAAAGTCGGCGGTCGTCGTTTACTGCGTTATGAATCTCTTCGTTTTCGGGGCGATCGTTTTTTCTGCGCTTAAGCTTGCCGGGGTAGGGAAGTTAGTTTCTTACTTTCCCTTCGTGGATATCACCACCATCGTGATCTTCTCGTTTTTCTTGACGTTTGCGGGTTTTCTTCTCTTCTACGCGTCGTACGGCTTTGGGGAGAGGACGTTTGTGGTACGCCGCGCTTTCTTTAAGCAAGTGATCGACCGCGATGCGATCACGAGGTTTATTTACGATGAGGCGTCCGGCGCCGCCGCGCTTTACTTCGTCAATCCTTTGACGCCGGAAGCGCTGCACTACGTTGCCGTCAACGTCCGCAAGAAGGATATGGATGATTTTATCGCCGACCTTCGCGCCTTGAAATCCGATATCGTTATCGAAGTGAATCCTGCGCCGCCCTCCGTTGAGGGTTGAGCGCGGCTTCGCCTGACAAAACTATTGTAAACAAAAGGGGGTAACCGATGCTTTCGTTGATCAGCGCATCCTCACTCGGCGAGTCGATGAGGGAGGCGCTTTTACCGGAAAACGTAAAATTCTTCGGGCTTGGAGTCAATCCGAGTTTTTACACCTCTCTGATCGTTGCCGGCGTTCTGATCCTCTTTGCCATCGTTATGCGCATTTTTGTGATCCCGCGCTTTAAGGACGTCCCCGGCAAGTTGCAAAGCGCTTTGGAATCCATCGTTTTGATGTTTGACAAAATGAATGAGGAAAACAGCTACACCCGCGCGTTTATGGGCGCGTACGTTTTTTCGGCGGCGGCGTACATTTTCCTCGGCACGATGGTGGAACTCATCGGGCTTCGCCCGGCGATGGCGGATATCAACGCTTGTTTGGCGCTTTCGGTCTCCACCTTTATTTTGATCGTCGTTTTCGGCGCGAAGACGAGGAAGGTAAAAGGAGCGCTTGGCGCCCTGAAGGACCTCACGCTTCCCGTTTCGATGTCCTTCCGTTTGTTCGGTAGTATTTCCAGCGGCTTGCTCGTCACCGAGCTGGTGTATAGCTTTATTTTCCTCTCCTTCGGTCTTCCCGTGATCGTCGGAGTGCTTTTCACTTGTTTCCACGCTTTGATACAAGCGTACGTGTTTGCGATATTATCCTCTCTCTTCGTGGGGGAGGCAGCGGCGATGCCTGCCATAAAGCAGCCCGTCGCCGATATAAATGAGGAGAACGGAGCGACCCGCTCTCCCGAGGAGAAGTAGTATGATTTTTGCAGTTCAGAATTTGGTTTCCGCGCTTTCCGAAACGTCGGTCTTCGCTCTTGCGGCGGCGATCGCGGTCTTCGTCGGTTTCGGCGCCGGCATCGGCATGGCCATTGCCACGGGCAAGGCTTTGGACGCCATCGCGCGTCAGCCCGAAGCGGATGGCAAGATCCGCACGACGTTGCTTCTGGGCCTTGCGTTTATTGAAACCACGGCGATCTACGGCTTGTTTATCGCCATTATGCTTGTGATCAAGGTGCTCTGATATGACGGGAATTTTATCTGACGCAATCCTCGGGCTCAATTTGACGAAGTTTTTGTTGCATTTACTCAACTTCGCCATTCTTTTCGTAGCTCTGTGGCTTATCCTCTATAAGCCGGTCATGAAGTTCATCCGCGCGCGTCAAGAGCGCATCGAAGAGCAAAAGAAGCAAACGGAAGAGAACTTGCGCGCATCGGAAGAAGCTCGCGCCTTAGAAGAGGAAAGACTTCGCACCTTGGACGAGGAGATCGAAACCAAGCGCGTCGCGGCGGAAAAAGCAATTTCCGAAAAGTGCGACGAAAAACTTCGTGAAACGGAAGTTCGCGCGGAGGAGATCATCGCCGATGCGGAACGCCGCGCGGAAAAGCAAGCCAACAAGGTCGTTTCCGACGCGAAGCAGGGCATCAAAGACGCCGCCGTCGCTTTGGCGGAAAACATCATTGAAGACAAGATCGGCGAGGTGGACGACGCCTTGATCGACAAAGCCCTTAAGGATTGGAAGAATGACTAAGTTTGTCGTCACTTCGGCAAAAGCTCTCTCGGAACAAAAAAGAAGAGAGATCATAACCAAACTCGGCGCGGCCGCTTCGGACGTTTCATTTTTGGTGGACGAAGCGCTGATCGGCGGTCTTATCATCTCGGACGGCGATAAGATCCTCGACGCTTCCGTCAAAGGCAAGCTCACCGCCGCGGCAAAAAAGGCGACGGGCGCCATTGCCAACAAACCCCTTGAACACATCTTAACTTCGCTCCGTGAGGAGTTTTCGCACGCCCAAAGCGCCGACAAGGTCAAGGCGGGCGTCGTGCGTTCGGTCTCGGACGGCGTCGTCTTCATTGAAGGTCTTGCGGAAGCCAAAGTGGGCGAGCTTATTTTGATCGGGGAGGAATCCTTTGCCTTGGTCATGAACTTGGAGCGCGAAGAAGTGGGCGCCATCCTCTTGACCGGTCTCCAAACCGTGCGTGCGGGCGACTCCGCGCGTTTGACGGGTAGGATCGTCACCGTGCCCGTGGGCGAAGCCTTGCTCGGCAGGGTGGTGGGCCCCCTCGGCGACCCCATCGACGGCGGCGGCAGGATCGAAACTCAAAACTTCCGCAGGGCGGAAAGCCCCGCGCCCAAGATCCTCGACCGCGCAAAAGTTTCCGAACCTCTTTGCACCGGGGTCAAAACCGTTGACGCCATCGTACCCATCGGCAAAGGTCAGCGCGAACTTATTATCGGCGATAGACAAACGGGCAAAACTTCCGTTGCCTTGGACGCCATCATCAACCAAAAAGGCACCGGTGTTCTTTGCGTTTACGTTGCCATCGGGCAAAAGAACACCACCGTTTCGGACGTGGTCAAAAAGCTCAGGGAAACGGGCGCCATGGAATACACGATCGTCGTCAGCGCCACCGCTTCGGACAGCGCGACGTTGCAGTACGTTGCTCCTTACACCGCTACGGCGATGGCGGAGGAACTTATGTACGCGGGCAAGGACGTGTTGATCGTCTATGACGATCTTTCCAAGCACGCCGTTGCGTACCGCACCATTTCTTTGCTCTTAAAAAGACCGGCGGGGCGTGAAGCCTATCCCGGCGACGTGTTCTATATCCATTCGAGATTGTTGGAGCGTTCGGCAAAACTTTCCGAAAAGTTGGGCGGCGGCTCTTTGACCGCTCTCCCTATCATTGAAACGCTGGGCTCGGATATTTCCGCGTATATTCCAACCAACGTTATTTCCATCACCGACGGACAGATCTTTTTGGAAAGCGAGTTGTTCCGCGCGGGCGTGCGTCCGGCGGTCAACGTCGGTTTGTCCGTATCACGCGTGGGCGGAAACGCGCAACCCAAGGCGATCCGCCAGGTGGTAAAAGGCTTAAAGCTCGACCTTGCTCGGTACCGTGAAATGGCGGTCTTTACCGAATTCGGCGCGGACGTGGACGAGGATACCAAGGCGGTTTTGGACCGCGGCGCGAAGCTGACGGAACTTTTGATCCAAACGCAAGGCGCGCCGTACTCGATGTCGGAAGAAGTTGCGGAGATCTACGCCGCTACGGGCGAAACCCTTTCGCGCATCCCGAAGGGCGGCGTCAGAAAGGCGCTTGACAAGGTTTTGGACCGCATCAAATCGGAGCGCCCCGAGGTGCTTATGGAAATTGAAACCAGCGGGGAGCTTTCGGATGAAAACAAAGCCAAGCTCGACGCCGTAATGCAAGAGGTGATCTTGTGAACCATCGTGAGATACGTCGGCGCATTTCTTCCGTCAAAGAAACGGTAAAGATCACTCGCGCGATGTACTCCATCAGCGTTGCGAAGATGATGCGCGCTCGCGCGACGCTTCCCGCGGCGGAACGGTTTTACGATCGTTGTCGTGAAGTTCTCGCAGGGATAGCCGCGGCGCCTTCGCCTTATTTTAAGGAGCGGGGCAAACGCACGGCGTTTATCGTCATCGGCGGGGACAAAGGTCTTTGCGGCGATTACAACCAAACGCTTTTCGAGAGCGCTTATCAAACGCTGAAGGAAAGGGAGGAACGTTACCTCTTTATCGTGGGCGGCGTCGCGCGGGAAATGCTTTCCAAAGCGGGCATCGAAGCGGACGTGGAATTCCTTCACTCGGCGGAAAACCCTTCGCCTGAAGCCTCCTACTCTATGGCGGCGGATCTGATGACCCTTTACCACGACGGTCTTTTGGATGAGATCGTGCTCGTTTACAGCAGGGCGGAAGGGGACCATTCGGTCGTTCCGGTGGAGCGGTTGTTGCCCTTCGTTTCCGAAAACGCGCCCGAGCTTCCGACCGAAGGCGTAAAAGAAGCCGCGGTGGAAAGGGCGGTATACGAATATTTGGCGGCGGCGCTGTATAAGGCGCTGATCTCCTCCTCTCTTGCGGAGCATTTGGCGCGCGTTCGCGCAATGCCGCAAGCGACGGAAAACGGCGAAAAAATGATCGAGACGCTTACGTCTGAGTACAACAAAGCAAGACAAGAGGGCATCACCCGCGCACTCGCGGACGTCGGCTCTCGGGAAGAGGAATATGGACAAGGTGTTTAAAGGTAAAATCATCAAGATCATAGGCGTGGTGGCGGACGTTTGGTTCGAGACCCATCTTCCTATGCTCAACGAACTTTTGCGCGTGCCCATGCAGGGGGGCGACGTTTCTCTTGAGGTGGTCAGCCATCTTGACAGAAATACCGTTCGTTGTTTGTCCCTCACCCCCACCGAAGGGCTTCATCGCGGGCAGGAAGTGTTTTCCACCGGGCGTTCCGTTACGGTGCCCGTCGGTGACAAGGTGCTCGGCAGGGTGCTGAACGCATACGGCGAGCCCATCGACGGCAAAGGGGAAGTTTCTTCTTTGCGCGCGGGCGTTTACCGCGAGCCTCCCGCATTTACCGATCTTTCGGAGAATACCGAG
Source organism: Clostridia bacterium (assembly GCA_017615495.1). Taxonomy (GTDB): domain Bacteria; phylum Bacillota; class Clostridia; order Christensenellales; family CAG-1252; genus CAG-1252. Next base: position 8,874 of record JAGAAA010000082.1, on the reverse strand, counting down.
ATCTTTGAAACGGGCATCAAGGTCATCGATCTTTTGACGCCGTACGTCAAGGGCGGCAAAGTCGGTTTGTTCGGCGGCGCGGGCGTGGGTAAGACCATGCTGATTCTGGAACTTATCAACAACGTTTCCGGCAAGATGGGCGGCAGTTCCATCTTTGCGGGCGTGGGCGAGCGTAGCCGCGAAGGGTACGAAATGATCGAGGAGATGACCGAATCGGGCGTTTTGGACAAGACGGCGCTCGTGTTCGGGCAGATGAACGAGACCCCCGCCGCGCGTATGAAAGCGGCGCTTACCGGTCTTACCATCGCGGAGCACTTCCGCGACAAGGAGCACAAGGACGTTTTGTTCTTCCTTGACAACATCTTCCGTTACGTGCAGGCGGGCAGCGAGGTCTCCGCGCTTCTTGGCAGGATGCCTTCCGCCGTCGGTTATCAACCCACCCTGGCAAACGAGCTTGGCAGTTTGGAAGAGCGCATCGCCAGCACCAAAAACGGCTCCATCACCTCGGTGCAAGCGGTTTACGTCCCTGCGGACGATTTGACCGACCCCGCGCCGGCAACATTGTTTACTCACTTGGACGCCACCACCGTTCTTTCGAGGAAGATCGTGGAGCAAAACATCTATCCCGCCGTCGATCCGTTGGAAAGCCGTTCCCGCATCTTGGAACGTGAGATCGTGGGCGACCTGCATTACGAAACGGCAAAACGCGTGATCTCCGCTTTGCAGCGCTATAACGAACTGCAAGACATCATCGCCATCCTCGGCATGAATGAACTTTCCGCAGAGGATAAAATGCTCGTCTACCGCGCGCGCAAATTGCAACGTTTCTTCTCGCAACCCTTCCACGTGGCGACGCCGTACACCGGTATTCCCGGCAAGTACGTCCCGCTCAAAAAGACCATTGAAGGCTGCAACGCCATTTTGGACGGCGCCTTTGACGACGTGCCCGAAGGCGCGTTCTACTTCATCGGCGGGGTGGAGGATATTCAAAAATGAGCGCTTTTACGCTTCTCTTGCTCACGCCGCGCGAAGTGGTGTTCGAGGGGGAAGTGACCTCGCTCGTCCTGCCTACCGCGGACGGCGCGATCGGTTTTTTGCCCGGGCGTGAAAGGACCACCTTGGAAGTGATCCCCGGCGACGTAAAATTTCGTACCGAGGAAGGGGAAGTCACGGTGGAAACGGGCGGCGGCATTGCCGAAATGACGGGCAAGACCTTGACCATCCTTTGCGGCGCGGCGTATCGCAAAGAGGAAGCGGAAAAGAAAAAGACGGAGCGCGCTTCCGAACTTGAAGAGGAGCGCAGACGGCAGGAGCAGAGTCTTGCGGAATATAAGATCAACAGGGCGGCGCTCATCCGCGCGTTTGACAAGCTACGTCGCACATCAAGCAAATAAACGAGGGATTTCCCTCGAAAAGGAGAAATAAAGTGAAACAATACGGTGCTTCCTACATACTCAACGGAAAGATCGCGGATTCGGAAGAATTGTCTGCGGCAGGCTACTCGCAAAAAGATCTTGACGAAGCATATCAAGGGACGATCGCTTATTCCATCCTCAGCGCGCACAGCGTAAAAGGGGCGGAAAAGGATAAGCAGATCTCCGTAAAATTCGATGCGCTCGCATCACACGACATCACCTACGTCGGTATCATCCAAACGGCGAAGGCAAGCGGGCTTCAAAAGTTCCCGCTTCCGTATGTGTTGACCAACTGCCACAATTCCCTTTGCGCGGTCGGCGGCACCATCAACGAGGACGACCACCTCTTCGGGCTTTCGGCGGCTAAGAAGTACGGCGGCATCTTCGTCCCCGCGCATCAGGCGGTTATCCACACCTATATGCGCGAATGCTTTGCAAAGTGCGGCGCGATGATCCTCGGCAGCGACAGCCACACCCGCTACGGCGCTCTCGGCACGATGGCGATGGGCGAGGGCGGACCGGAACTCGTTAAGCAACTTCTCGGCATGACCTACGACGTCAAGTACCCGCAAGTGGTGGCGATCGTTTTGAAGGGGGCGCCCCGCAGAGGCGTTGGCCCGCACGACGTTGCCATCGCGCTCATCGGCGAAGTGTTTAAAAAAGGCATCGTCAAGAACAAAGTTCTTGAATTTCTCGGCGAAGGGGTAGGTAATCTTTCAGTCGAGTACCGCAACGGCATCGACGTCATGACCACCGAGACAGCCTGTCTTTCTTCCATTTGGCAAACCGATTACAAGGTCAAAGAGTATTTGGCGGTGCGCGGTAGGGCGGCGGATTACAAGAAGCTTGAGCCCAAGCCCCTCGCATACTACGACGAAGTCATTGAGATCGACCTTTCCGAGATCGAGCCGATGATCGCGCTGCCCTTCCATCCCTCCAACGCGTATAAGCTTGCGGACTTGATCGCCAACCCGGGCGACATCTTGTCCGAAGCAAGCAAGAATATGAACGAGCTTTTGGGCGGCAAAGTCAAGATCGACCTCACCAAAAAGATCCGCAAGGGCGGCGTATACGTCGAACAGGCGGTCGTCGCCGGTTGTGCGGGCGGCACCTTTGACAACGTTTGCGAAAGCGCGGCTATTTTGAAGGGCAAGAGCACCGGCAATGGGGAATTCCAAATGAGCGTTTACCCCGGTAGTCAACCCGTCTTTACCGAGCTCGTTAAAAACGGCTCCATCGCAACCTTGATGCAGGCGGGCGTTTCGGTGCGCTCCTGCTTCTGCGGTCCTTGCTTCGGCGCGGGCGACGTTCCGGCAAACGATTGCTTGAGCATCCGCCACACGACCAGGAACTTTGAAAGCCGCGAAGGCTCCAAGCCCCTCGAAGGACAGATCTCCGCAGTTGCTTTGATGGACGCGCGTTCCATCTCCGCCACGGCGGCAAACGGCGGCAAATTGACTTCCGCGTTGGACCTCGATTACGACGCCACCGTCCCCGAGTACAAGCACGACGACAGCTCTTATAAGAGCAGGGTATACAACGGCTACGGCAAGGCGGACGTTTCCGCTCCCCTCCGTTACGGCCCCAATATTGCGGATTGGCCCAAGATCCCCGCGCTTGCGGAAAACGCCATTTACCGCATCACCGCAGTGATCCACGACCCCGTCACCACCACGGACGAACTTATCCCCTCGGGCGAAACTTCTTCTTACAGAAGCAATCCGCTTCGTTTGGCTGAGTTTGCTCTTTCCAGAAAGGTGCCCGAGTACGTGAGCAGGTGCAAAGTGGTCAAAAAGGAAGCGGATGATTACGCGGCAAGCGGCGTCCTTTCGGAGGAGATCGCTTTGGCGGTGGAACGCAGCGGCTTGACTTTGAAGGGCGGCAGCTTGATCACTTCCGCCATCTACGCCGTAAAGCCGGGCGACGGCAGCGCGCGCGAGCAGGCGGCAAGTTGTCAAAGAGTGCTTGGCGCAGGCGCCAACTTCGCGGTGGAATACGCTACCAAGAGGTACAGAAGCAACTTGATCAACTGGGGTATGATCCCGTATCTCACGCAAGCAAACTTTGAGGTAGGCGACATCGTCATCGTCCCCGACGTGCGCGAAAACCTTCTTGCGGATAAGCCGTTTACCCTTTATATCGTAAGAGGGGAGAAGGTCATCAAAGAAACGGCGTTTGTGGATAAGCTCACCGACGACGAAAAGACCATCATCAAAGACGGTTGCTTGATCAATTATTACGCCAACAAGAAATAATCTTGCTTTCGCCGCATACAATGCGGTATGAAAGTGGAGATTGATCTCGGCGCGATCAAACGAAATTTCGGTCGCGTAAGAATGGCGGCGAACAAACCCTTGATCCTGATGTGCAAAGCGGATGCCTACGGGCACGGCGCGGCGCGGGTGGTTCGGGCGGTTGACGCAGACTTTTACGGAGTGGCAACGGAGGAAGAAGGCGTCCCTTTGCGGGAAAACGCCAAGCAAGTCCTCGTTACCGCTCCTTCTTTTTATAAGTTACCTCTTTGCCGGCGGTACGATATGATCCCCCTCGTGGGGGATATGGAAATTGCCAAAAGAGCGGTGGCGATCGGTTTAAAACGTTGTCATATCAAGATCAACAGCGGCATGAACAGATTGGGCTTTACCGGGGGAAAAGAGTGTTTTGAAGCGGTGCGCCTTCTTACCCTCGGCGGGGTAAAGGTGGAAGGCGTCGCAACACATTATAAGGACGGCTCGGAAAAGACCGTCCGAAACCAAAACGCCGCCTTTCTTCGCGGGGTAAAAGCGGTCAAAGCCGCGCTTGCGGATGACGCGCGCCTTTTAACTTCCGTTACGGGGAGCGGCGCGTTGTTTTCAAAGGAATTCGATTACCTTCGCGTGGGGCTTGCCGCGTACGGTTATTCTTCGGGGAAAGCCACCGCGGGAATCCCGCTTGAACCGGCAATGAAGGTGACGAGCGAGGTCATTAAGACAAAGATTGTGGAAAGGGGGGATACCCTCGGTTATTCGGGGATCTACCGTGCGCCCCAAAGGCTAAAAGCCTATACCGTCCTCGGCGGATACGGCGACGGCGTCTCCCGCGCAGACGTGGGCAGGAAGGTGATCGCGGCGGGGCAGCGGCTTAGCGTCGCCGCCGTTTCGATGGATAGTTTTGAAATGATCTCCGATCGCGTTGACTTGAAGGTAGGTGCCCGTGTTATAATACTCTCGAAAGGGATAAACGCCGCCTACGTGGCAAAACGGCGCGGCACCATCCCTTACGAAGTACTTCTCGGGTACGACGTACCGAGGGCGGAAAGGATCTATGTTTGAGAAAAAGGCAATTCGCAAAACCGTAAGAGCACGCCTCGCGGCGATGACCGACGAGGAAAGAGTGATCAAAAACGCCGCGATCACGGCAAAGTTTTTGTCTTCGCCGGAGTATAAGTCGGCGCGCTCCATCTTCGTTTACTTTTCCACGGAAGAGGAGGCGGATACCCGCGCGTTGATCCGTCGCGCTCTGTTGGACGGCAAGGAGATCTTTTTGCCACGGACGGCAGGGGACGACATGTTCCTTATCCCGTACGAGGAAGGCGACCCGATGGACCTCAATCCCACTTATTGCGTGGAGGAGCCGCTTGGCGAAGCCACCGACCGCGTGCCCGATCTTGCGGTGATCCCGTTGATCGCTTTTGATAAGGACAAGCGTCGTTTGGGGCGTGGCAAAGGCTACTACGACCGCTTTTTAAAAGGGTACGACGGCGTCAGCGTAGCGCTGGCTTTTTCCGAGCAAGAGTGCGACCTCGTCCCGACGGAAGAATTTGATCTTTCGCCGCAGGTGGTCATCACCGATAAGGAGCGCATCGGATGAGAGTCATCGCAGGGAAGTACAAAGGGCGGGTGTTGTTTTCGCCCAAGGATCAAGCCATTCGTCCCACGACGGATAGGATCAAGGAAAACGTCTTCAACCTGTTGCAAGGCAGGCTTGCGGGCGCGGCGTTTTTGGACCTCTTCGGCGGCAGCGGCGCAATGACCATCGAAGCGTTGTCCCGCGGGGCGGAAAAGGCGGTCACGGTGGACGCTTCGAGAGATAGTGCGGAGCTGATCAAAAAGAACTTTCGCAAAGTGGGGCTCTGCAACGAGGCGCAACTTTGGGAGATCACCTACGACGTGGCGTTAAAGCGCCTTTCGGGGCAAAAATTCGACGTTATTTATCTCGATCCGCCTTACAAAGCGGGGCTTGAGAAGGACGTTTTGGACAAGATCGTCGAAAACGACGTTTTGAAAGAGGGCGGCGTCGTCGTGTTTGAACACGCCACCGAGATACCCTTTGCGTATGAAGGCGAGCTCGCCGTATTCGATTCGCGTAAGTACGGCAGCGTCACCATCGAATTGCTCTCGCGATAAACGGAAATGATAGTTTTTCATACAATTCTCGGGCGAATCTTGACAAACGCCCGCTTTTTTTTGTATTATTCAAGTATGAGCAAGTGTTTGGTTACGGGTAGTTTTGATCCGATCACCCGCGGACATCAGGATATCATTGAAAAAGCCCTTCGTGCTTTTGACGAAGTTTCGGTTGCGATTTTGATCAATCCCGACCGGTATCCTCTTTTTACGACGGAGCAGCGCGTTTGCATGATCCAAGCCATCTTTGGCGACAGGGTCAACGTGTTTTCCTTCGACGGCTTAGCGGTGGACGCCGCCAAAGCCATCGGCGCTACCTTCCTCGTCAGGGGCATCCGCGACCAATCCGACCTCGATTACGAGCTCGAAATGGCTGATTTCAACCGTGCCCACGGGGTGGAAACGGTGTTCTTCCTTTCCGACGTCCGCTTGCGCAACGTCAGCGCCACCAAAGCGCGCGAAGGCTTGATGAGCGGCGCCGATCATTCCTTTATCGACGAAGGGGTTTACGCCCTTGCATCTCAGTATTTGGAGGAGAGGTCATGACCGACGTAACCGAGCTTATTGACGAACTTGAGAAGGAAGTTTTGGGCAAAAAGAATATTTTCGGAAAGTGCTACGTGGAGGAAGTAAAAGTGACTTCCATCCTGTCGCGTTTGCGCGAAGCCATTCCGCAGTGTTTCTACGAAGCGCAAGCCCTTCTTCGTCAGGGGGACGCCATCATTTCCGAAGCCAATCGCAGGGCGGAAGCCATCCTTGCCAACGCCAACGAGACGCGCGATAAGTTGGTGCACGATTCCGAGGTGCTTGCCATTGCCAAAAAGCAGGCGTCCGAGATCGAAAACACCACGCAGGATTATTGCGAGAATTTGCGTATCTCCGTCCATCAAAACTTGGATAAGGAGCTTTACGACATTGCCGTCAAGATGAACGAAACCATGATGACCATCGAAAGCTTGCGTGAGGAACTTTGGAAGCGCTCCGGCGGTGGTGGCGCAAACTGATTTTTTTCGAATTATCCGTTAAAAACAAAAGTTTTTGATCGAGGTGCTCATACCTCGATTTTTTATGCATATAGTTTTTTATGCAAAAGTTTTTACCGCCCGTTTTCGTCGCGCTCATCTTATTGGCGATGTTTATATCGCCCGCAAGGTACTTTGATTCTGTGCAAAAGGGGGTCGTGCTGTTTTCTTCTTCGGTGTTGCCGTCCATGCTCCCGTATTTCTTTTTTACCAAAGTGCTTACCGGGACGGGGGTGGTAAGCGCTCTTGCGGGTACGGCGGGTAAGCCCGTCGGCAAGGCGTACCGCACAAATAACGTCCTTGCCTATCCGCTTTTTATGAGTTTGCTCAGCGGCTACCCCGTCGGCGCGCGCGTGCTGGCGGATCTTTACGAAAAGGGCTTGATCTCGGGGGAGGAAGCAAAGCGCGCGGCATCCTTTTGTTCCACCAGCGGCAGTATGTTCGTTTTGGGCAGCGTGGGAGCGGTGATCTTAAAGGACGCCATGGCGGGGGCGGTCATCCTTGCGGCGCACTACCTCGGAGCCCTTGTCAACGGGCTCTTTTACCGCGGCAAAAAGAGAGAATGCGCCCCGCGCTTTCTTTCTTTTCCAAAAAGCGAGAATTTGCTTTCCGAAGCAATGTACGAAAGCGTTCTTTCCTTGGCTTTGGTGGGCGGGTTTATAGCGGTGGCAAACCTCCTCGGCGACGTGTTTTTCGACGTGCTGACTCGCATCGGACTCGGCGACGTGCTTTCGGGCAAACTTCCCGGCGCCTTTTGGTATTCCGTCTTTGAGGTCACGCGGGGATGCGCGGAATTTGCCGCCTTGGGCACGCAAAGAATATGGACGGCGGCGTTTTGCGCCTTTGCCGTCTCCTTCGGCGGACTTTCCGTCCTGTTGCAGTCTGTTGCGTTTTTGGGAAAAACGGGGTTAAAACCGGGTAAATTCCTGTTGATGAAAACCACGCAAGCGGTCGTTTCGTTTTTGATCTGTCTGCTGCTCGGCGCGCTCGTTCTGTAATTACAAAAGGATCATGCCGTCCTCAAGTTCGGCGGCGGTAGCCACGCGGTAAAGGTCGTGCGCTTTTGCGTCGATGACGGCGGAAGGAATGCCGCTTTCCTTGGCTTCCTGCTCCCCCGTCAAAAGGGTGCCGGCGCGAGAAAACAGCGAGAGGATGTCCGTCCGTTGCTTTTTGACGGCGAGGACTTTGTAATAGGGCGCGGCGTCTATGCCGCATTCAAAGGTGTCTTGATCCACGCGAAGCAGGGCGTTTGCAAGAATGCGGCGCACTCTCGACTCGGTGTAGCGCTTGGTGGAAACCGCTTTGACAAGGGCTTCCGCGTCTGCGCATTCTTTGGCAAGACGCAAAATGCGGTTTTCGATGCCCTCCGAAACGTCCGCAACGTCTCTGAGTTCCGCCGCGGTCATTTCGCTCAGGCGGTAAAGGAGCAGGGGCGAAAGATAATTCTTTCCTTCATAGTCTTTGAGGTCTTCTTTAACGAATGCGGGCAGAGCGGCAAGCGCTTCTTCCTTTCGTTCGGAGCAAAGCGCCGCGCGCAGGGCGGAAGCGGAAGGCTCCGCGCTGTCGATTTTGTCGCCGTGGTAATCCCCCGACCGCTTGACGGTGTGCGGGGTGACGCCGCCGTGTTTTTTTATGGCGCGAAGGTATTCGATCGCCAAAATGTTGTTGGGTTTGGTGAGGTCCGCGACCGCAATGCCTTTTTCTTGGGTATAAGCGGCAAAGGCTTGCGCGCGCGCCGCGGGGTAAGAAAAGCCCATGTCCATCAGCTCCCTGAGATTCAAGGAAAGTTCCTCCGGCTCTTCCGAAAGCACCTTCGCCGCGTTCTCAAGCGGAACAAGCTCTCCTTCTTCGCTGCCGAAGGCAAGGATCTTTTCTTCGGCGGGCAGGGCGGCAACCAGTTTTACCGCCGCATCCGCAAAACGCTCTGCGCACGCCACGCCGTACATCTGCGGCAATTCGATCACCGCATCCGCTCCGGCAAGCATCGCGTGTTTGGCGCGAGAGTACTTATCCACCAAAGCAAGTTCGCCCCGTTGGGTGAAGTTTCCGTTG
>JAGAAA010000081.1 GCA_017615495.1 Clostridia bacterium | reverse complement strand
GTGGCGGCTACGCTTTACGGCGTGGCGGATAATTTGAGCGTTGCGATCGAAAAGCTTGAAAACATCGAGTACTTCTTCGGCGAGGATTCCGCTTTGACGGAATTCGTTTCGGTTTTGAAACTTCTTCGCGCGGAAGAAGAGGGCGGTAGCGTGCGCGTCGATTTCTCGGTCGTCGCCGACGCCAACTATTACAACGGCATCATCTTCAAGGGCTTTTTGCGCACCATCCCGTCGCCCGTGTTGACCGGCGGCAGATACGACCGCTTGATGAAAAAGCTCAAGAAGCAAGCGGGCGCCATTGGGTTTGCGGTGTATACCGACCTGTTGGATCTTTTGTCCGACAACCGTCCCACAATGTCGGACGAGTACCTCAACATAGCCCTCCCCAAGGGGCGCTTGGGTGAAAAGATCTACAAGATCTTTGCCGAAGCGGGCTATCCCTGTCCCTCGCTACTGGAAGAGAGCCGCAAGCTCGTTTTTGAAAACGACGATTGCAAGGTGCGTTACTTCTGGGTCAAGCCCTCCGACGTGACCATTTACGTGGAGCGCGGCGTGGCGGACGTGGGCGTCGCCGGCAAGGACATCTTGGCGGAGTACGAGCCCGAAGTGTACGAACTTTTGGACCTCAAAAAGGGCGTTTGTCGTATGGCGGTCGCCGGTCCCAAAGATTTTAAGGACGACAAGGGTCGCCCCCTTCGCGTGGCTACCAAGTTCAGCAACGTGACGCGCGCTTATTATCAAAAGAAAGGGCGCGACATCGACGTCATCCACCTCAACGGCTCCATCGAGATCGCCCCCATTCTCGGGCTCTCTGACGTGATCGTGGATATCGTGGAAACGGGCACCACCCTCAGGGAAAATAATCTCGAGGTGCTGGAAACGGTGTTTCCCATCAGCGCAAGGCTGATCGCCAACAAGAGTTCGGCAAAGTTCAAAAAGGAAGCGGTGGACGCGCTTGTTAAAAGCGTTGCCGCCGTTGTGGAGGAGATCAAATGATCAGGATCTTTAACTACGAGGAAATCGACAACCGTGAGATCATCGCATCCCCCAAGCCCACCGACGACGTTTCGGGGATCGTTAAGGAGATCGTTCAAAACGTCAGAAGCCAAGGTGACGCGGCGCTTTTTGCCTACGCCGAAAAGTTTGATAAGGTAAAACTCTCGTCGCTTCGCGTCAGCGAGGAGGAGATCGCGGAGGGCGTCGCCAAAGTGGACGCCGAATTCGTGCGCATCCTCGAAGCGTCCGCGGCAAATATCAGGGAGTTTCACAAAAAGCAAAAGAGAAGAGGGTTTAACCTCAAAAAGGAGAAGGGCGTCGTGCTTGGGCAAATGGTCAAGCCCATCGAACGAGTGGGGCTTTACGTCCCCGGCGGTACGGCGGCTTACCCTTCCACCGTTTTGATGGACGCCATCCCCGCCAAGATCGCGGGGTGCCCCAAAGTGGTGATGGTCACCCCTCCCGGCAAGGACGGCAGCCTTCCTCCCGTCATCCTCGCGGCGGCAAAAGTCGCGGGCGTGGACGAGATCTACAAGGTAGGCGGCGCGCAAGCCATCGCCGCGCTTGCCTACGGCACCGAAACCGTTCCTAAGGTGTACAAGATCGTCGGGCCGGGCAACGCCTTCGTTGCGGAAGCAAAAAGGCAGGTCTTCGGGCAGGTCTCCATCGATATGATCGCGGGGCCGAGCGAGATCTTGGTCGTTGCGGACGCAAAGAACGACCCGAGGTGCGTTGCGGCGGACCTTCTTTCCCAAGCGGAGCACGACAGAAACGCCAGCGCCGTTTTGGTCACCGATTCCGTGACCTTTGCCGAAAGGGTGCAGAGCGCGATCGAGGACCTTCTTGTGACGATGGAAAGAAAAGACATTGCCAGGGTGTCCGTTGACAACAACGGCAAGATCATCGTGGCGAAGGACCTCTCCGAAGCGATCAAGGTGGCGAACTTCATCGCCCCCGAGCACTTGGAACTTTGCGTAGAGGAGCCCTTTAAGTGGCTTAAGAAAGTTAAAAACGCGGGCAGCGTCTTCCTCGGAAGAAATTGCCCCGAAGCCATCGGCGATTATTTTGCGGGGATGAACCACACGTTGCCCACCAGCGGCACGGCGCGTTTTTCCAGCCCGCTTTCGGTGGATGACTTTGTGAAAAAGACGCAATTTGCCTATTACACCGCCGAGGCGCTTGCCGACGTGGCGGACGACGTCGCTACCTTCGCCCGAAAAGAGGGCTTGACCGGTCACGCAAGAAGCGCGACCATTAGGAGCAAATAATATGAGTAAGTTTATCAGCCAAAAATTAAACGAACTCGAAGCTTACGTCCCCGGCGAACAACCGCAGGACAGAAGCTACGTCAAACTCAACACCAACGAATGCCCCTTCCCGCCTTCGCCGTATGCCCAAAGGCTTGCGCGTCAAGCGGCAGGGAAGCTCAACCTTTATTGTGACCCCGAGTGCGGCGTGCTTACCTCCGTTGCGGCGGAAACCTTTGGCGTAAACAAGGAAAACATCATCTTCACCAACGGGTCGGACGAGGTCTTGAACTTTGCCTTTCTCGCTTTTTGCGACAAGGATACGCCGGCGGTCTTCCCCGACGTGACGTACGGGTTTTACCCCGTCTTCGCCAAGGTGAACGGGGTGCCGTACAGGGAGATCCCCTTGACTGCGTCGATGGAGATTTGCGCTGAGGATTACTTTAACGCCAAGGGCACGATCTTTATCGCCAACCCCAACGCGCCGACGGGCATCGCGCTTTCCCTCGATAAGATCGAAAGCATCTTAAAAAACAACCCCGGCAACGTGGTCGTGGTGGACGAAGCGTACGTGGACTTCGGCGGCGAAAGCGCGCTTTCGCTCCTTAATAAGTACGAAAACCTTTTGGTCACCCGCACCTTCTCCAAGTCGCGCTCGCTTGCGGGCGGCAGGCTTGGCGTCGGGTTTGCTTCCAAGGAGATCATCGCCGATCTGAATAAGATCAAGTATTCCACCAACCCGTACAACGTCAATTCGATGACGGCGGCGGCGGGCGTGGGCGCCCTCCTTGATAAAGAATATTTCGAAGCGAACGTAAGGGCGATCTGCGAAAACCGCGCTTATATGACGGCGGGGCTCCAAAAGCTCGGCTTTACGGTGTTGCCTTCTTCCGCCAACTTTATTTTCGCAAAGAAGGACGGCGTTTCGGGCGGAGAGCTTTATCGCTCTTTGAAGGAAAAGGGCGTGTTGGTCAGGTATTTTAACAAGGCGCGTCTTACCGACTTCGTGCGCATCACGGTGGGCACCAAGGAAGAGACGGACGCTTTGCTCGCGGCAACCGCCGCTGTGTTGGAGGAAAAGCTATGAGAAACGCGGAGATCAAAAGAAAAACTGCGGAAACCGACATCGCGCTCACCCTCTCTTTGGATGGCGAAGGCAAAAGCGTGATCGATACCGGTTGCGGCTTTTTGGACCACATGTTAACGTTGTTTGCCGCGCATGGCAAATTTAACCTTACCGTAAAGTGCGTGGGGGATACCTACGTGGATTATCACCACACCACGGAGGATATCGGCATCGCGCTCGGCGAGGCGTTTGCCGCGGCGCTTGGTGAAAAGCGCGGCATTCTTCGCTACGGCGACGAGATCCTCGCCATGGACGAAGCGGTGGTTTTGTCCTCGGTGGATTTTTCCGGCAGGGCGTACCTCGGTTGGTTCGTAAACATTCCCACCGAAAAAGTGGGAGACTTCGACACCGAACTCGTGGAGGAATTCTGGTACGGCTTCGTGCGCAAGGCGGCGTGCGCGTTGCACGTTCGCTTGCTGTCCGGCCGCAATTCGCACCACATCATCGAAGGCGTGTTTAAGTCCGTCGCCCGTTCGCTTCGCGCGGCGGTGGCGGTGGACGAGCGCTTTGCCAAGGAGATCCCCTCCACCAAAGGAGTTTTGTAATGACGGTAATTTTGGACTACGGCGTGGGAAACTTGTTTTCCCTCCGCTCCTCGTTTGCGGTGATCGGCGAGCCTTCGGAAATATCTTCCGACCCAGCGGTCATCGAAAGCGCGGATAGGATCATCCTGCCCGGCGTGGGCGCTTTCAAGGATGCGATGGAAAAACTCAAAGCGTCCGGGTTGGTGGCCGCCCTCAAAGCGGCGGCAAAAAAGGGGACGCCCATTTTGGGCATCTGTCTCGGTATGCAACTTTTGTTTGAAAAGAGTTACGAGTACGGCGAGCACGAGGGCCTCGGCTTTCTCAAAGGCGTGGTGGCGCCCATCCCCGCAAAAGGACTCAAGATACCGCATATGGGATGGAATGCCTTGGAATTCGGCATGAAAAAGCATCCCTTGTTCCGTTATCTCTCGGAGGGGGACTACGTTTATTTCGTGCATTCTTACGCCGCGGTCGATTGCGACGACAGCGTCATCGCGCGGACGGAGTACGGCTCCCCCGTGACGGCGGCGGTGGCAAAAAGCAACGTGATGGGGTGCCAATTCCACCCCGAAAAGAGCGGCGACGTCGGATTGAAGATCCTGAAGGCGTTTTGCGAGATGAAGGAGGGCAAGCTATGATCATCTTTCCTGCGATCGACATGATCGGTGGCGAAGCCGTCCGCCTTTATAAGGGAGATTTCGCAAAAAAGACGGTATATTCTTCCGATCCCCTTTCGGTGGCTAAGACCTTCCTTAAAAAGGGCGCGACGCACGTTCATTTGGTCGACCTTGACGGCGCCTTAGCCGGCGAACCCAAAAACTTTGATCTGATCTGTTCTATCAAGGAGCAAACGGGCTTGTTCGTGGAAGTGGGCGGCGGCATCCGCACGAGGGAACTCATCGAGCGTTACCTTGCGCGCGGCATCGACCGCGTGATCCTCGGCACCGCCGCGGTGGTGGACCCGGGCTTCATCCCCTCCCTCCCCAAGGAGATCCTTTCCAAAGTGGCGGTGGGCGTGGACGTGTTGAACGGCTACGTTGCCATCAAGGGCTGGACGGAAGCGTCGGACAAAACGCTGTTTGACTTTTGCGCCGAGATGGAAAAGGCGGGCGTCGGCACCGTCATTTGCACCGATATCGGCAAGGATGGCGCAATGAAGGGCACCAGCCACGAACTGTATCGCGAGCTTTCCGCTCGTACCAAGATGAACATCGTGGCGTCGGGCGGCGTTTGTTCCATTGAAGACGTCAAAAAGCTCAAAGCGCAAAACGTTTACGGCGCCATCATCGGCAAAGCCTATTACGAGGGCGCCATCGACCTTTCCGAGGCGATAAAGGAGGCAAAATGATCACCAAAAGAATCATCCCTTGCCTGGACGTTCGCAACGGGCAGGTGGTAAAAGGCACCAATTTCGTGGGGCTCAAGGAGATCGCTTCTCCGGTGGAGCTTGCCAAAGAGTACAGCGCGTGCGGCGCGGATGAACTCGTCTTTTACGACATCACGGCGTCGTCGGACGGCAGGGACCTGTTTACCGACGTCTTGACCGAAACGGCAAAAAACGTCTTTATCCCCTTGACCGTCGGCGGCGGCATCCGCTCTTTGAAGGATTTTGATCGCGTGCTCAAATGCGGCGCTGATAAAGTGAGCGTCAACTCGGGCGCCATTGCGGACCCGACTTTGATCTCCCGCGCGGCGAAGGTGTACGGCGACCAATGCGTCGTGCTTTCGGTGGACGTCAAGCGCGTGGATGGCGTATTTCGCGTGTTTGCCAAGGGTGGCAGGGAAAATACCGGCTTGGACGCCCTCGATTGGATCAAAAAGGGCATCGACGAAGGTGCGGGCGAGATCGTCCTCAATTCCATCGATACCGACGGCGTCAAAAAGGGGTTTGATCTTGAAATGCTTAAGGCAGTCACCGAAATTTCCTCCGTCCCCGTCATCGCGTCGGGCGGCGCGGGCTGCATAGAGGATTTCATCACGCTGTTTAAGGCGCTGCCCAAGGTGGACGCAGGCCTAGCGGCTTCGATCTTCCACTTTGGGGAAGTTTCGATATACGATCTCAAAAAAGAAATGGTTAAAAACGCTATCCCCGCGAGGATAGTAAAGGAGTAATTATGGAAATCAAAGACTTGAAATTCGATGAAAAAGGGCTGATCCCCGCCATCGTCGTGGACGCCGTCACCAAGCGCGTCCTGACCC
>JAGAAA010000080.1 GCA_017615495.1 Clostridia bacterium | reverse complement strand
TCGTCAATGGTCCTATCGTTGCCGAGGTCACCCTTGTTTTTCTCCGAAAGATGCATATCGGTAAACTGCAAGATCTTCCAATCCGAAGTGTCTACGGTGCCGTCCGCGTTCTTTTTGATAAGAGCGGGCGCGTCGGTCGGATTGCCCTCCGCATTTGCCTCCAACAAAACGACGTTGGACTCGATGTCGTAAATGGAATCCCAATCAACGTTCATAGGAAGCGGCGCAAACAAAATCACGCAAACTGCCGCAATGACCACCGCAAATACGATGGAGACGGCGACGACGATTTTTGCCTTTAATGTCATGGTCTCTGTTTTCCTCCGTTAAAGATGTATGAGAAGCGCGTTCGCACGCAAAAAGGGTCATTGCGCGACCCCGTTCACGATGCGCGCGACGCGGTTTTCGGCGTTGTTGTACCTAATGTGGTAAACGCTGATAGAAGAATCGGCGTTGATCTCGATCACTGAGTACCCTCTCAACGCGTAATCGTTGGTTTCGGATAAGCCGTACTTATAAAGGTTGTAGCTTTGCAAACCGCTGCAAACGCCGTAGCAAAGGTAAACGGGATCGTCGTTTTCGATGTCGGCTTCGTACAAAATGCTGTTGCTGATGTGGTCGTGCCCGCAGAACAAGGCGTTGACGCCTTTTCGCATAGATTTCATCAACTCGTACGCCCCGTTGTTGTAGAAGGAGCAATAGCATTTTTCGTAACTGCAGGTATCGCCCGCCACCTTCCAGCCGTCCTTGATGATCATATAGCCGTAAAGCTTGTCGCCCACCATCACGGGGTCATCCGGGAAGGCGTAATGCCAACCTTCGGGCAAAACCTCGTCCGCTTCGATGAGTTTGATATTGCCCTGTTCCACGAGCGGGACGTGGATGAACAGCATCGTTTTGACGCCGTTGGTGAGGTTGTCGGTAACTTTCATGACCTGTTCTTCGTACCACTTGAGCTGGCTGACCTTCAAAAAGTCGTAGTTATCGTACGATTCGCCCATTTCATCCGCTATTCTGACGGCTTCCGGGTCTTTGAAGTAGCGGATCGTGGTGCCGGAATCCATAAAGATCATAGATTGAACCACCTTGTAATCCGCGCCGAGAAGGTTGACGACGGTGTTGCCAAGCCCCCAAACTTCCGTGCCGTCCGAGGTCTTTTTGACGTCGTCTTCAAGCAAACAGTGCTCGTAACGCGCCCAAATGCGCACGTTTTCCTCACGGCTCAAAGTAAAGGGAGCGGAGTCACCTTCGTGATTGCCCAAGCAGTAGCACCAATAGATGCCCATTTTCTCAAACACATCCGCAAGTTGGATGGCGCGCGCTCTGCCGCGGGGACGGGTGATGACGTCGCCGGTGATCGCCACGAAATCGGGCTTTTCACGATTGAGCGCGGCAATGAAGTTTTCCATCGTAACGACGTTTCTGTCGTGATCCTGCATCAAGTGCATATCGGTAAATTGCAGCACTTTCCACGGGGAATCATCCACCGTGCCGTCTTCGTTGAGCTTAACCAACGCGGGCGCATCCGTGGGATTGCGCTCGTCCCCCGCCGCAAGCAACGTGACGTTGGTCGGTATCTTTTGCACCTTGCTCCAATCCATAGGTATCGGATCGGGCGCAAACAAAAACACCAACACGAGGAGCATGGCGGTGACCGCCATAACGATCACGCCGATAACGATTTTCTTTTTGGTTGAAACGATGCTTCCTTCGCTCATAAGTAAGTTCCTTTACCGCTATTATTCTCTGATGTTCTTAGCAACGTTGACGTGATGCGTTTTGCCGCCCGCGGTGATGACGAGGTCTTCCGACAGGTAATCCGCCTGGATATAACTGCTGTCGTAACGTTTGTATTCGTAGGGTTGCGTTTCTCCGTTGACCGTGAAATCTCCGTTGTAGGTCAACGCGTAATTCTTCTCAGCCGTGCTGTAGGTCAAATGCTTGCCGTCAAAGTCGATCTTATTTGCTTTGATCCTTTCCATAAACGCTTCGAAGGTCTCCTTCTCCGCCGTGGAAAGTTCGTAGACCGTAAACTGTTTTCTGCCGCGCTGAACCAGCTCGAAACGCTTCGTGCAGTCGCGCAAAAGCCCGTCGGTGACCGCCGCTTTGTCCTTGTTGAAGGGAAGGTACTCAAAGCAATTTGCGCCAATCAAGGCGACGAAGGTTTTGTCCTTCCTCGCAAAGGCGTAATTGCCCTCCACGATCACCTCGTCCATAAGCTCCTCCGAAAGGAAGGTGTGCGTATACGGCAAAATGGGCGAAGGCGAGAAGGTGATATGACGCGGAATGCGATGGATCAGCATACACACGTTTTCATCCTGCACGGCGTGCGGTGCGCAACCGTACCCGCCCCAGAAACCGGGCGCGGAACGGAATTCCTTGTCCTTCAAAGGATGGTTGGTGAAGACGGTGACGCCGCCGGGCAAAAGAGCCATCATCGAGGTCTGTTGTGCGCCCGCGCTGCCCGGCTTATACGCAACGAGCGTAGAAAGCTTAAAGTCCTTGGTGCGGTAAATATACACGTTGGAACGCTCCAACGAAACGCCGTTGGGGTAGATCTTCAAGATGCGCGAGATCAGCGGGAAAACGCCGAGGAAACGCAAGAAAGAAATATTGAAGAACTTAAACGGCGAGAAGAACTCGTTTGAGATCAAGGAATTTTCGTTGACAAAGTCAAAGGAATTGTTGATGACCTCGGGGTTGGACAAAGCGAC
>JAGAAA010000009.1 GCA_017615495.1 Clostridia bacterium | reverse complement strand
CAATAGGTTAAATGGAGGACTACTTTTTGTTCATCACAGCGACAAAGGTCTTGCTCGCCTTAAAGGTGGGCACACATCTGCCGGAAATCTTGATACGCTTGCCCGTCTTGGGGTGAAGCCCTTCCTTGGGAGCGCGTTGTTTCGCTTTGAAATGACCAAAACCGGCAAAGGTAACGGTATCGCCGGATTTCAGCGCTTCCGCAATGGTCTCGATAAAAGCTTCGGACACACGGCGGCAATCCGCTTCGGTGATATTCGTCTTGTCCGAAATAGCCTTGATCACGTCACTCTTGTTCATAAAAAAACCTCCGAATATAGGTAACTTATATGTATATAATACAATAGTAACCATACTTTGTCAATACCCTATTTTTAGGGAAATTTCGATGTTCGCGAAGTGAAAAATCTTTCAAATTTTACCCTTCTGAAAATGGAGTTCACTATCTCACTTTCACCCCCAAATCAGCCGCTTTTTATCCCCTTTTGTCAAACACCCGCGACGCCGCCCTTCTCTCCCCTCGTTTTTTACCATCCGAAACCCAAAATTCAACCCAAAACCACCCGTCAGCGGCTTCAGAGAAGGCGGCGAGACGAAGTTCAACGAAAAAACGCGCAGGTGCGTACTCGTCGTACGTAACTGCGCGGTTTTGAAGTCAGAAAAAAGTATATGCCGCCTTGCGTGAAGCCGTTACTTAGTAATCGTTACTTTCTTGAGATTGCGCGGGGCATCGGGGTTCTTCCCCTTCTGCTTCGCAAGCTCAATGGCAAACAAATGCATCGCCACGGAATAGGCGATGGTGCTGGACAAAGAGTCCATCGCGGGCATCTTGACGCCGTAGGTAGCAAGATTCAACAATTGTTGATTGTCGCTGAAGGTCAAAACGTTTGCGTTTAAAAGTTGCAAACGGGTGGCGATATCGCGGAAATTCTCGCTGCATTCGCCGGACGGCGCAAGGATGATGATGTTGACGCCTTCCTCAACCAACGCGTAGGGGCCGTGCATAAAGTCGTTGGTGCCGTAGAACTGCGCGAAGGTATAGGCGCATTCGTTGAGCTTCAATTGAAGCTCCTTACCGACGCCCTGCATCACGCCGCGGGAAAGGATGATGAAGTTGTTGAGATCCTTGGTTTGCTCAGCCGCTTCCGCAATGGTGGGCAAAAGCTCGATAGCTTCTTCCACACGTTGGGGGAAAGAGTACACGACGGGCATCAGCGGTTTGCCGGAAAGCGCGATGGCAAGCATGTAAAGGACGGTAAGTTCCGCAATATAGCTCTTTGCGCTGGCGATACTCTTTTCCACCCCGGCGCTGAGGTCAAGGTGATACTTGCCTGCCCTCGCAAGGGGGGATGCGGCGTCGTTTGTGATGGCCACCGTCAAAGCGCCCTGCTTGTTTGCCTGCGACAAAACGGCGAGGGTGTCGATGCTCCTACCGCTTTGCGAGATGGCAACGAAAAGGTGGTCGGAATAATCCACGTTAGCGCCGTACATCGTGGTAACGGAGGGGTGCGCCGTACCCGACGGGATGCCGGAAAGGATCTCCGCAAAGTACTTAAAGCAAAGCCCCGCGTTGTCGCTGGTGCCGCGTCCGATGATGGTAATGTTTTTGATCTTGCGTTTTTTGACCTCAGCCGCGATGTCCGTCACCTTCTTTTCGTTGGCGTGGATCGCGTTTTTGATGACTTCCGGTTCCGTCAAGATCTCGTCGAACATAATGCTCATAACTTTTCTCCTACTTGATGATATCCGTGCCGAGATAGGGGACCAACACGTCGGGGACCTTAACGCTGCCGTCCGCCTGTTGGAACTGTTCCACGATGGCGGGGATCAAACGGCTGGTTGCAAGACCGCTGCCGTTCAAGGTGTGCACGAAGAGGTTCTTGCCCGTCTGCGGGTCCTTGTAACGGGTGCCGTTTCTTCTTGCTTGATAGTCGTTTGCGTTGGAAACCGAGCTGACCTCCTTGTAAATGCCCATGGAGGGGATCCAGACTTCAACGTCGTAAGTGCGCGCCATCGAAGCGCTGCAATCGCCCGCGGCAAGCTTGCTGACGCGGAAGTGCAGCCCCAGCTTCTTGACGAGGTTTGCCGCCTTGTTGACAAGCTCCTCAAAGGCTTCCTTGCTCTTGTCCTGCGAAGCGTAAATGACCATTTCCACCTTGTTGAATTGGTGACCGCGGATCATGCCGCGCTCTTCCGCGCGGTAGCTGCCCGCTTCCTTGCGGTAGCAAGGAGTATACGCGAAGAACTTCATCGGAAGCTTTGCCCCGTCGATGATCTCGCCCGCATACATGTTGACGAGTGCGGTCTCCGCCGTGGGAAGCATGAAGTGCGCCTTCTTGCGATCCTCTCCATCCAACCAGTACACTTCATCCTCAAACTTGGGGAATTGACCGGCGCCGAAGCCGCAAGAATACGAAAGTTGATGCGGCGGGAGAATGAACTCGTAGCCGTCCTTCAAATGTTCGTTAACGAAATAGTTCAAGATAGCCCATTCCAAACGGGCGCCCATGCCGCGATAGATCCAATAGCCGCCGCCGGAAAGTTTGACGCCGCGCTCGTAATCGATAAGGCCGAGCTTGGTGCAAAGGTCCACGTGGTTTTGCGGCTCGAAATCGAACACGGGCTTTTCGCCCTCGATGCGCACCACTTGGTTGTTTTCCTTCTCGCCCGCGACGACGTCCTCGTCGGGAAGGTTGGGAAGCCTTGCTAAAAAGTCGTTGATCTTGGCTTCGAGCTCGTTGATCTTAGCGTCGGACTCGGTGATCTTGTCGCCGATCTCACGCATCTCCTTAAAGATCTCGGTCGTATCTTTGCCCTGCTTCTTAAAGAGGGGGATCTCACCGCTGACCTTGTTTCTTCTTGCCTTTAAGGTTTCCACCTCGGCGATCAAGGCTCTCCTGTCCTTGTCCCAAACGAGCAGCTCGTCGAAAGAAACTTCCGCCCCTTTCTTTTTAAGAGCCGCCGCCACGAATTCGCTGTCTTTTCTAATCAGTTGCAAATCGATCATAATCCTACCTGCTTTTTATTATTTCCGCCTTCGGGCGGTACTTTATACGTTTAATAGCTTTGCCGCGTTGTTATAGAGGATATCTTCCCTCTCCTCTTCCGTGAGGTCAAGCGCAAGGAAGCGCTTGAGTTCTTCGTCGGGCTTCCACATCGGAAAATCGGTGCCGAAGAAATATCTTTCGGGGCCGAAACGGTGGATGAGGTCCGACGCCCTCCCCTTATCCAAGAAGAACAAGGACGAAGAGGTATCGAAATACACGTTGGGAAGGTCTCTTAAGCATTCCACCTTGTCCCACACCGAGTAGCCGCCGAAATGCGCGCCGATGAACACCTGCTCGGGGTACTTTTCCGCCATTCTTTTAAGCCTTTCGGGGGAGGAAAAGTCGTAACGCTTGTCCCCCATGTGCAGCAAGACGGGAAGTTTGCCGGCGGTGACGCGATACAAGTTTTCAGCATCGTCGATGTTGAACTTTTGGAAGTCGGGGTGCAATTTGACGCCCTTCATCCCGCGCGAAACGGCAAGTTCCACCTCTTCCTCGATGGCTTCGTCGGTCATTTCATTGTGCAAGGTCATAAACCCGATAAACTCGGGATGCGCCTGCATCTCGCCGTAAATATACTCGTTGATGCTGCGCACTTGGTGCACGGTGGTGGCGGTGCTGTGTACGACGTATCTTTCCACGCCGACCTTTTCACCCTCCGCAATGAGGGAAGGCGCCGTGCCGTCTTCCGACATCTTGATGCCGTAAAAGTTGCCGATGGCGTTTACCGCCTTCGCCGCGATCTTTTGCGGGTAAATGTGGCAATGCGCGTCGATGATCCTATACTTTTTTTCCGCCTCGTGTTCGTCGCCCTTTAAAATGATCATTCTTCTTCCGTTGCCCTCTTTTCGTCCAAATACGTTGCCAGGAAATCCGCCGTATGCGTCAACACGGCAAGGGGATACTCTTGAAACGCAACGCCGACGGTATAACTGCCGCCGCGCACTCTGTCGTCAAAGCCGCCCATATGCCAATTGATCGCCATCGCTTCTTCGCGCGACAAACGCATGAAGCCCGTGATGATGTACACCGACTTTTCACCGTGTCCGTAGGGAAGTTTGTCCTCCACGCGATAGTACGGCACCTTTTCCCAAGCGCCGGTATCTTTGTTTTTTACGTTGCGGTAATCCACCTCGTAGTAGTTGATCTTGCAAACGTCGTGCAAAAGCCCCACTACGGCCACGGTCTCGGGAGAATAAACGTCCTTCCACCCTTCTCCGTATTCCGCTTGCAACAGAGAAAGCAACCTGCGATACACGTTTAAGCTATGTTCGCAAAGCCCACCCTCAAAATCGCAATGGAACTTGGAAGAAGCCGGCGCGGTGAAAAAATCCGACTTGTTGATCAGGTAATCCAAAAGCTTGTCCGCCCCGTCGCGCTTGATCAAAGCGCGATAAGTGGTGATGAATTCGTTGTCCTTTCTTTCGTGTTCCATCAGTTCCTCATATCGGACGCCGCAAAGCCCGCAAGCGGGAAGAATGCGATGACCGGCGAAATGGCATAGAAAATCTCGGGATAAAACTCAAGGTTTTTGTCCGCGCCGAATTTTTGAAGCACGACAGCCGCCGCGTAGAACAGGACGATGACCATCGTCGTAGCAAACAACAACCAGCCGTTGGCGCCGCGGGAAGCGGTGGCGCTGTGCACGCCGATGAAGGTCAGAAGGAAGGCAAGCCCCCAAATGCCGTAGATGACGTAACGCTCGATCGCCGCCGAAACGCTAAAGCCGGAGATCACCTTGGGAAGCACCACCAAAGCGGCATAGCCCACGAGGGCAAGCGCAAGGTAGACCAACGGAAGGATCGCCGTACCGCCGTGGATCTCAAAGTCATCGCTACCCTTTACGAGGGAAACGGCAAGGAAGATGGCGCCGAGGAGCAACAGACCGTACATGCCGTAGTCAACATACTCGCCGAATTTTTCGAGGAAGTCCGCAAGGAACTTGATCTCCACGAAGCCGAGGAGCACTTTTTGCGCCACGAACACGAGGTCCGCAAGCAAAACGAAGACAAACGCCACCCCGCCGCGCTTACCGGTCAACCCGAGAATGGAGATGATCAAGATCAATCCGGCAAAGATGGTGTTGACGTACAAGGGGAACTTCTCTCCGCCGAAGGTCGGAAGGATATCTGCAACCTTTAACAGCAAGGTTTCCGAAATAAAGCCAATCGTAAGCGTCTTGTAATAGAGGAAGAAGAACGCGGCGGCAAGCACCGAAAGAATGGTGATGATAAGCGCCACGGGCTTTTTGTAAATTGCGTTTTCGTTCATGCTCTTTTCTCCCTTTTCGGCAACGGCCTTTTGCTTGCGCGCCTTCTTTTGCTCGCTGTCCTTTTTGGCTGCGGGTTTGTTGTTTACGACGGGGGCGAAGTACCCTTTGCCCTGCTCACGCTGTTGCGTGCCGTCCGACAAGCTGGCGGCAAACGCCATATCTTCCTCGGTGGGCACGTAGCCGGCTTCCTCCGCGGGAGCTGCCTCTGCGGCAACTTCTTCCGCTGCGGACTCTTCCGCAGGCTCTTCCACGGCAACCTCCTCAGGCGCTTCTTCGGCGGCTTCTTCGGCGGCTTCTTCCACGGCGAGGGGTTCTTCCTCGACCGGAATGGCTTCCTCCGTGGCATCTTCTACGGGGATCTCCTCAACGGCTTCGTCTTCTACGGGCTCTTCCTCAACGGGAATTTCCTCGGCGACCGCCTCTTCTTCAATAGGAGCTTCCTCATCAACCGCTTCTTCCACAGTGGTTTCCTCGGCGGGCTCAGCCTCCTCGACGGGGATCTCTTCAACGGGGATATCAGCAACTTCGCCATCGTCGGGGATGTCGATCTCCTCTCCGAGGGGCGCCTCGTCAACGGGAGCTTCTTCCTCTTCGGAAACTTCTTCGGCGGGGGCTTCTTCCTCGTCCGATACGGAAGCGGGGATATCGAGGTCCGCGTCTTCGACGGACTCTTCTTCGGGGATGGCTTCGTCCATCTGGGCGAGCTCCTCATCCGTCAATCCGATCTCATCCACGGGTTCTTCCGCTTGGGGGACGTCAAGCTCGGCGGCTTCGTCCTCCGCAGGCTCCGCGGTGACCTCCTCTTCGGGGATGGTTTCATCCATCGCGGCAAGCTCTTCGTCGCTCAAACCGATCTCATCCGCAGGGGCTTCTTCCTCCACGGGTGCCTCTTCGGCGACGGCTTCTTCCGCGGGGACTTCCGCTTCAGGGGCAACGTCTTCCGCGGGCGCTTCCTCAGCGGCGGGCTCTTCTACGGGAGCGGCCTTGGCCTCTTCCGCTTCTTCGGCAAGCGCCTTTTCACGCGCCAATGCCGCCGCGACCCGCGCTTCTTCCTCCGCGCGCGCCTCTTCGACCGTCTTGTTGCTCTTTTTGAGCAAGGCGTGGCACAGGGGGCAACGGATCTCCGCTGCGTCCAGATCCACGACTATGATCTCTTTACATTGTGGACATTTGCCTCTTCCGGATCTCATATTCATTCCTCCCGCGAGAAAAGCGCGAAACCGCGCTTACGATATATATAAAATATACTATAGGTACGCAATAATTGGCAACTAAATTCTGACGAAACGAAGCGGAAATATCCGCAAAAACCGAAGCGACGACGCAAAGGCAAAATTTTCAAATTTTCATTTTGTCGCATTTTTCCGAACAGAACGAGAAAACTTTTGTTTTTGCTCCTCTTTGCCTCACCTTCATGGAATTGATTTCCAAAACAAAAAGGCGTATAATGAAAAAGCCGCAAAAAAGGCTCGTTCCGACGCGAAAAAAGAGCAAAAATACACACAAATTGCGGATAAATAGGAAAAACCATCTTTTAAAGGAGGAGAGTTTATGATAAAAGACAATTTGAAATACGCCGCGCTCTACAAGAGCGTCAATCCCGGCTTCCCCGCCGCTTTTGCCTTCCTTGAAGAAGCGATGACTGCCCCCAAAGAGGTTGGCAGGTACGAACTTGGCGGTGGCGTGTTTGCCCTTGTGCAAAGCTACGACAGCAAGCCCGCGGACGCCTGCAAGATCGAGGCGCACAAAAAGTACATCGACATCCAATGCGTTTTGAAGGGCAAGGAGCTGTTTGGTGTGGCTGACCTTTCCACCCAAACTCTTTACGAAGACAAGTTTGCGGAAAAGGACGTTGCCTTCTATCACGGCGAAGTTGACCTTTTGACCCTCACCGACGGAGACTTCATCGTCGTCTTCCCCGAAGACGCGCACCGTCCGCAACAAGGCGACGGCAGCCGCGTTGAAAAGGTGGTCGTCAAAGTCCCCGTAGCGTAAGATCCGCCAATCACGCTTAATAAGAAAACCACCCGCACATTTTTGTGCGGGTGGTTTTTTGTGCACGTTTAAGGGAGGTATTAACCCTTATTCGCCGATAATGTTAAGCACCGCGCGATCCAACAAATCGTAGACGTCCTCGTCCGAGAAGGTGTTGTCCACGATGATGCTGTACCAATCTTTCTCCTTATTCTTGGGGAAAGCGCTTCTGACACAGGTACCCGCGTGCTCGGTGTGGATATCCCTCGCGTGGCTTGCCGTGGTGCGAAGGAGGATGATGATATCGCCTTCGTCGTCTTCGTAAACGTAGGTGAAGCAAACCTTTTTACCGTTGGGCGCAAATGCGAAGTGGTTGTCCGAGAGGAGCAACTTGCCGTTGGGGGTGCGGTTCTCTCTGGCGTTGATTTCCACCTTATCGCCAAAGGTAGAAACGAGGTGCTCGATGATGGACGCCTTGGTGACGATGCCCACCGCGCCGAAATCTCTGGCGCCGGCAAGGGATTCGCTGAGAGAGACCTCTTCCATCTCTTCTTCCTCGATGGGTTCGGTCTGCCCGATGATGTTCAACGCCGCCCTATCCAACAGCTCGTAAACGTCGCCTTCGGTGAAAGTGTTGTCCACGATGACGCTGTACCAATCCCTTTCCTTGTTCTTGGGGAAGGCGCTCTTGACGCCGGTGCTCTTGTGCGCCTGACGGATCTCGTGCGCGTGTTCCGCCGTGGTACGGAGAAGGATGATCACGTCGCCGTCGTCATCCTGATAGACGTACGTAAAGCACACTCTCTTGCCGTTTGGCGCGAAGGCGAAGTGGTTGTCCGAAAGGAGAAGCTTGCCGTTGGGGGTGCGGTTCTCTCTGGCGTTGACTTCCACCTTGTCGCCAAAAGTTTCGGCAAGATGTTCGATGATGGACGCCTTGGTAACGATGCCCACCGCGCCGAAATCTCTGGCACCGGCGAGGGATTCGCTGAGGGACATCTCACGAGGCTCTTCTTCCGTTTCTTCGTAGTTTTCGTCCTCGTAGACGACCTCCTCTTCGGCAATCTCTTCTTCAGCGGATGCTTCCTCGGCTTCTTGCTCGGCTTGCTCACGCGCAGCCTCGTACGGATCGGGCTTGTTTTTCTTGTTCTTGATCTTCTTGATGATAAAGAAGATAAGAAGGACGATGAGTGCAAAAGCCACGATGCTTGCCACGATGTTTGCAACAAGGGCGCCGGTTTTCCAAACGTACTCGACCGTATAGGTGGAGAAGTGCCCCGTCGTAAAGGTGACGGTACCGTCCTTGAAGGTTGCCTTCATATCGGTCTTCTTGCCGTTTTCATCCACGTAGTAGACCACTGCCCTCTTGCCGAGAGGCGCATCGTTGTTAAAGGAGGTGGTGACGGTGGCCAAGCCGCCGTCGAAGGTGACGTCGCCAAGCGAAACGTTGATGACCAACTCGGCGTTCTTGAGATCCTTGTTGCTTCTGTCAACGTCCACGCCAAGGGTCTCGGAATAGATGATCCTAACGTCATCCGCCTTGGCAAGTTCCACAAGAGCCGCCTTGTTGAAGGTAATGGTGGCGCCGTTGCCGATCTCAATGGAGAGATTTGCCACGGGAGCTTCCGCAGCCGCGTCGATGACGTTCTTGATCATGTTTTTGATGCTGACGCCTTCGCCCTCCTTCGCGGCGTCTTTGTCCACGGTCTCCTTGCCTTCCACGACTTTGGTGCCGTCCTTATCGTCAATGACGGTCACGTTGCTCTTAACGGTATAGGTGCCGTTTACCGCCGTGACGTCGTAATTGTCGTTGCCGGTAAGGGTGACGACGATGGGGTACTCGCCCGCCACGTTCTTGTCTGCCGTGGTGGAGAGAGTGAACACTTCGTCGCCTTCCAAGATGCCTTGCGCAACCGCAGTCAACTGTACGAGGTCGTAGTTGAGATTGCTCTCCTTATCCTCCGCCGTAACGGTGATGGCTTTCTTAGCGATGGCAAACGCCTTGGTGTTGTCGATCGGGAGCCTGTAGTTCTCGTCGGAGATGGCAGCCGTGGCGGTATAGGTACCGACTGTGCTTGCCGCGCCGGTCACTTCCACCGCGACGGTCTCACCGTAGACCACGTTGCCCACCGTGACGGAGGGCGCTTGCTCTGCCTTGTTGTAAACGAGGTTCGTCTCGCCCCAAGTCAAGGTGACGAGCCTGGTCTCAACGGTCAACGTGCCGGGCACGAAGGTGATGTCGTAGTTGCCGTTTGTGACGCCCGTCGGGATGACGGTATATTCGCCTACTGCCCTGTTGGTGGCGTCCGTAATGTCGTACGCGCAGGTGAACGCGAGGGTGCCGGTGAGTTTGGCGGGGCCGTCGTTATAGTTGCCGCCTACGAAGCCGTCGTAGGTGACGGTAAACGAAGGCGCGGTATCGCCGTAAGCGACGGTCTTGTCGTCTGCGGTGATGGTGAGAGCCTTCTTGCTGATGACCACCTTTGCGTTTTCATCAAAGCCGTCCGTGATGACGTAGTTGTCGTTGGTCGGGATGACGCACAGCCAGTAAGTTGCCGCATAGCCGAAGTTTGTAGCGCTGAGCGCAGAGGTGATGGGGCTTGCCGTAGCCTTGTTTGCGCCGACGGCAAGGGTAAGCACGCCCACGCTCGCGAAATCGTCGCCGTCCGCAAAGCCGTCGCCCGAAACCGTTACGATGGAGCCCATCGTGGTGGCGAGGCCGTAAACGGCGTTGTCACCGTAAACGTAGCTAAACGACGCGTCGTTGGTGTTGCTGACGGTGATCTCCCTCGGAGTGACGGTGAGCGCGCCGGGCACGAAGTTGATCTCGTAGTTGCCCGCGGTGATGTCTTTCGGCGTGATGCCCACCGTGCCAACCGAAGTACCCGGCTGATAATCGCAATCATAAGCAAGCGTGCCGGAGAAGACGAGGTTGAAAGCCTTGGTGGCGTCGTCGTACGCAAAGCCGTCGTAGCTGACGGTGAACTCGGGCGCTTCTTCGCCGTACTTCACGCTCTTGTTTTCCGCGGTGACGGTGAGGGTCTTCTTGGCGATAACGAGCTTGGCGTTGCTATCAAGGACGTCTGTCACTTCGTAGTTTTCATTCCCCTTGATAAAGAGGTACAGCCAATAGGTGGCGGCGTAACCAAAGTTGCTGCCGCTGAGCGCCGAAGTGATGGGGCTTGCCGTAGCCTTGTCCGCACCCACCGCAAGGGTGAGGGTTGCGATGTCGCTGAATTGGTCGCCCTGCGCCAAGCCGTCGCCGCCAAGCGTGATGACGGAAGCGGGATTTAAGGTGTAAACCGTCGGATCGCCGTACACGTACCTTAACGGCTCGCTGTTGCTGTTGCCGATGGTCACGCTTCTCTTTGTCACGGTCAAAGTACCGGGAGCGAAGGACACCTCGTAGTTGCCCGCGGTGACGCCGCTGGGCATGACGTCGTACGAGTTACCCACCGCATCGCCCGCGTTGTAATCGCAAACGAAGCTAAGCGTGCCGGAGAACACCACGTTAAACGCCTTGGTTGCATCGTCATAAGCAAAGTCCTCGGTACTGACGGTGAATTCGGGCGCCTCGTTGCCGTAAGGCACCGTTGCGTCGTTTGCGGTCAAGGTAAGCGCCTTTTTGGAGATAACGAGCTTGGCGTTGTCGTCAAGGTTGTTTGTCACCGTGTAGTTGGCGCCGACGCCCGGGGTGTAAAGATACAACCAATAGGTTTGTACGTAACCGAAGTTGGAGCCGTTGATCTGAAGGAGCGGTTGCGCCGTGGCTTTGTTGGAGCCGACCGCGACCGTGATGGGCACAAGCGTCTTGATATATTCGCCATTGGCGGCAATCAACGTCAAATCACTTGGCGCAAAGCCGTCGCCGCCGATGTTGACGTGCTCGTACGGGTTAAGTTGATAAACCGACGCGTCGCCGTACACGTAGGAGATGGGCGCATCGTGTTTATAAGTGAGAACGAGTTCCCTCTTCGCCACGGTCAAGGTGCCTTTTACAAAGTTGATCTCGTAGTTGGAGGAAGTAAAGCCGCCTACCGAAATGTCGTACGAGTTACCCGCCGCCGCGCCT
>JAGAAA010000079.1 GCA_017615495.1 Clostridia bacterium | reverse complement strand
GGATCACTTCGTCAAAGTTCTCCAAGTTTTCCCTTTCGGCAACTACTTGCAGCTTATTGAAGCAAGTGCCGTCGGAAAGCTCGATAAACTTGTCGTTGCGGATGGTTTTGATCCAACCGCAGACGGCAATTTCGGCGCCGGAAGCCGGAGCGTTGTCAAATAAGTCTTTGATAAAAGTCCTTTTCATAGGTGTCTCCTTTTCTCCTAACGGAGAACGAGAATATAGTAACACAATATTGCTTTCGCTTGCAAAAGGTTTTCGCTCAATCTTTGAAAGGAACGAAGTTCAAACCGATGGTTTCTTCCACGGGCAGGGAGAAAACGATGCCCTTACCGGGGGAATCCAAGCCAAAGGCGCCTGCCACCGCGCGCATGATCTCGGCGCGGAGCTCCTCCTTGACCAAGATCAAAACCACTTCCTTTTCCTCAGTGAGGGAGATAGAAAAGAACTTCTTAGCCTTTTCGCCGCCCGTGCCTTTGCCCGAAAGGATGGTGCCGCCCGCCGCGCCGTTTGCGCGCGCTACGTTCATCACCTCATCCGAAAACCCTTTGTTTACGATCACTACGATCATACTGCAATCCATAACGTTTTTCATCATTCCACCTCCGTTTCGCCGGTAAAAAACTGTAATACCCGCTTGTCCGCAATGCTTTGCACGCGGAGAGAGAAGGCTATGCCGCCTCCTTTGCCTATTTTGAATTCCTCCTCCAAAACGGCTTTTGCGTTGGCGATTTGCGTTTCGTCCAGCATCACCGCCACAAGATCCTTGTCGATGTTTCCGATGCCAAGCAGGTTGAGCCACTGCTTTTTCGCCGTACCGTGACCAAACAGCGAAACGAAGCCAAACGCGTTTTGCGTCAGCCTTGCGCTGATCGGGTCCCCTTTGCCGGATTCGGCGATCACCAGAAGAAGATACAATTTTACTTTCTTTTCCAAAGAGAGCACCTCCTTATAGGTCAATAACTTCGATCTCACGCTCCGCAGGGGCGTCCGAAGAGGACGCTTCCGCGTCGCCAAGCGAGATCACGTCGGGTTCGGGAGCGGGCGCCGGCGGCGCTTCCTTTTGCAAACGGCTCTCCGCCGCTTTTGCTTTGAGGGAGGTCACAAGGCCCAATAGTTGCAGGACGAGCAGGGGGGTCATCGCCACCATTGCCACCAGTCCGTACGCGAAATTGATCACGGAGCTTTCGCCGTGCAGGGAAACGCAAGCGCCCGTTGCGAGAGGCAACAGGAAAGTTGCGGTCATCGGGCCGCTTGCCACGCCGCCCGAGTCAAAGGCGATTGCCGTATATACCTTGGGGGTGAAGAAGGAAAGCAGGATCGCGATACCGTAACCCGGCAAGATCAACCACCAAATGCTGAAGGTGAACAAAACGCGCAGCATCGAAAGCCCGACGGAGAGGGCAATGCCGCACATCAACGTCAGCATCACTTTGCCTTTTTTGATGGTGCCGCCGCTGATCTTTTCGATCTGTTCGTTGAGCACGTGGACGGCGGGCTCCGCGGCGACGATCATAAAGCCGATCAAACAACCGAGCGGCAACAGCACGTAAGGGAACTTTTCCCCCAATGCCATACCGATGCGGTTGCCCGCGGCGCTAAAGCCGGCGTGCGCGCCCGTCATAAAGAGCACGAGCCCGAGATAGGTATAAAGGATGCCGAACACGATGCGCCAAAAGGTGCGGATGGGCATGTTTCGGTTTGCCGTAAAACGGAAGACCAAAAAGAAGGCGGCGATGGGACCGATGGCGATCGCCGTATCCTTCATTTGGTGCAAGAAGGTTTTGCCGTAGGCTTCAAAAAAGCCGCCCGTCACAACTTCGGTGGTGGGCAAAAGTTTGGTGGCGTCCACGAAAAAGCCGAGGAGCATCACCGTGATGATGGGGCCAACGGAAGCCAGGGCAACGAAGCCGAAGCTTTGGTCAGTCTCCGACTTGCCGCTGATCTGCGAAACGCCGAGACCCATCGCTATGATGAAGGGGACGGTCATCGGACCGGTGGTCACGCCGCCCGAATCAAACGCCAAAGGCAAAAAGGCAGTCTTGCCGATGAGGGACAAAACGAAGGCGAGGACAAAAACCACGCCGTAAGAGATCAAAAGCAACAAGCGGAGCGAAACGCCGAGGATCACGCGGAGCATAGACAAAGCAAGGAAGACGCCCACGCCCACCGCCACGAGAGAAATAAGCGTCCATTTGTTGATGCTGGCGGCAAGCCCCGAGGCAAGCACCGAAAGATCGGGCTCGGCAAGGGTGATGACCATACCGATCAACAGCGAAACCACGATGATGACGGTCAGGTTGCGGGTCTTGGTGGTGGCGCTGCCCACGAGCTCCCCGATGGGGATCATCGCAACGTCCGCGCCGATCGCAAACAGGCTCATCCCGCCCATCACAAACAAGCATCCGATCAAAAAGGAAAGGAGCTCCGACCCTTGCGTTGGGGCGACGGTCAAAGAGAGGATCACGACGATCACCGCGATCGGAAATACAGAAATAAAACTTTCCTTGACCTTGGAGAGGATCACGCCTCCGCCTCCTAAAAACTGCTATTTAATATTATAACATAATTTGAGCAAAAAAGGGAAGAGGTTAAAAGCGCTCCGCCGCCCTCAAAACGTCCCGAAAATCACTTTCTTGACGACAAAATATTGCAATTTTCGACAAATGATGGTAGACTCTTTGTTAGGAGGTCGCGCCTTTAGGCGCGGCGAAGGTGGAAGGATGAACGCAGGGAAGAGATTGGCAATGATTTCGGCTGTAGCGATGGCGCTTCTCTTGACGGCGTTCTTTTTGTTTGCCTGCTCCGGCTTTTTCAGCAACGGGAACAAGAGCGTGACGCCCTCCTTCTTCGGAGATGAGGCGGACATAAACGACTCTTCTGACGGTGCGGATGGAGAAGGCGCCGACCTTACCGATGATGATCCCGTCACGAGCAACGATCTTTCCGCATCGCAAAACGCGTCAAACGACGGCGCGCCGACGTCCTCCGGCACGGATGACGAAGGGACCACTCTCGGCGGCTCGGGAGAGAGTTCTTCCGGCGAAGGCAGTTCCTCGCAAAACGGCGGGGATGGGGAAGACGGTTCCTCGCAAGACCTTTGCCTCGTGACAAGCATTCAAGCGCCGGGCGAATGGGCCGTTTTCGTGGGGACGACGCAGATCGGGCTGGCGACTGTTTCGGAAAGCGGCGTCTTTACGACCACCGCTTTCAGTCAAACGCAAATCGACCTTTGGACAAAGCCGGACGAGTACGGCCATTCAACTTACTACCTTGATTTTGACCTTCTTACCGAACTTCGCGAAATACGCTTCCGCGCCGAATTGCAAGCGGTGCAGATCGACCTCACGGCGGAGGAACTTGCTTTGTTGACGCCGCAGGCAATCCCCACGGATGAAACGCAAGGGGATACCTCCGGCAACAGCGGCGAGGGTGGCGAAACCACCCAGCCCGAAGGGAGCGGCGAGGGAACGCAAAACGGCGAAACCCAAAACGGCGAGAATCAGGGTGGTGAAACAACGAGCGGCGAAACGCAGGGGAACGGTCAAAACGATAAGGGGGAAAGCATTTATCTTTGCGCTGTGTGCGGCAGGGCCGTTTCCGGCGCGTCCGGACACGCGGAAACTTGCTTGCATTACGCCGTTTTGCCAACGGGGAGCGAAGCGCATGGTTTTCTTTCCGCCTTGCCCGGCGTTAGGGAAGACCTTTCGGTGACGGTCATCGAAAATGAAAACGAGATCTATTCTTTCGTGTTGAATTATCTGAGTGAAAGCGACGTCGCACTTTTAAAACAAACCTTGTTGAGTTGTACGGTGCTGTTTAACCAAACCAACGCGGACGGCAGCGTTGACCTTCGCGTACAAAAAGTGATCGGCGCCAAGGTCTTTACTTTTGTTGTGAGAATAACGGGTCAAAACGACGTTTACAAAGCCACCGTCAACTTAACGGGCTTTGCCGCTTAAGCGAAGGCTTACGTCCCCCGCGATCAAATCTTCCTCCGTGCCGTCTGCGTATCGGACGGAAAGGGCAAGATCTTCCGTCAAACCGAGTACGGTCGCCTCGCGGCGATCGTTTTCTTTTTGAACGACCACCTCTTTGCCCGTCAGGAAGGAAAGTTCGCGGTATTCTTGTTTGACGGCGCCGGGGTCGGAAGAAAGAAAGCGGGAAAGAAAAGCGTCCACGACGGCGGCGGCAAGTTCGCTTCTATCGGCTTTTACGGAGCCGGCAATGGAGCGGATCTCCTCGGGAAAGGCTTCTTCCGGCGTGTTTAAGTTGACGCCGATGCCCAAAACGACCCGTCTAGTCCCTTGGACCATCACGCTTTCCGAGAGGATGCCGCAGATCTTTTTGCCGCCGACGTAAACGTCGTTTACCCATTTGATGCGGGCGTCTTCTTTCGTGAGGGAACGGACGGCGTTTGCCACGGCGGCCGCCGCCATCGGGGTGATCAAAGAAAAAGTCTCTTCCCGCGCGGGGAGGAGCAGGCTCATATACAACCCGTTTTCGCTATAGAAGGAACGGTTATTGCGCCCCTTGCCGGCAAGCTGCCTGTCCGCAATGCGGAGGGTGAAGTCCTTTGCGCCCTCCCTGGCGGCGATCTTCAGGTCGTCGTTTGTGGAAAAAGTCTCCTCCGCAAGCGATAAAGCAAGCGGATAGGGGAGGGTAAGGATCAGTTTTTCATTGATCGACTTCATAGTTTCATCATACTCGCCTTTTGAAAAAAAGTCAAAGAAAAACCGCTTTTTAGCCCTTTGCGTGAGAGTTTGCCTATCGATTTTTTCAACCCCTCTTGACAGAGTAAGATAATAGGTATATACTACTTTTGTTCGATAGAGGAGCGTGGCTTATGAAAAACCGCGGGGCAGGCTTGTCCGCGGTGGGAAAGGAAGCCGTGCCGAAGGATGCGTTCAAGCCTGTGAGGGCGCGTTCTGGGGCGTAGGGGAATACCCTTCGCACTGTCGCAGAGTTGCGGAGAGCTATCCACTTATGACCCCGGTTTGTGTGGTTTTTGGCGGCTCTTTGCGCCGCTTTTTCTTTTTGAGGAAGCAGTAAAAGGATCACATTAGCGCCTTTGGCGCGTAAGGAGAAAACTATGGTAGGTACTTTTTGGGCATTCGTGCCCGCAATCATCGCGATCGTGCTCGCGCTTGTGACGAAGCAAGTTTATCTTTCGCTTTTCGCAGGTATTTTCGCGGGCGCTATGTTCCTCGCGGGCGGCAACCCGATCGAGGCGATCAGCAACTTGTTCATCACGATGGGCGGTCAGCTGGGCGGCAACGGCGGCATTTTGATCTTTTTGGTTATCCTCGGCATCTTCGCCGTTTTGATGGTCAAGACGGGCGGCTCCAAGGCTTATGGCGAATGGGCTGCCGGTAAGATCAAAACCAAGAAGGGCGCGCAGCTTGCCACCGTGGGCCTCGGCGCTTTGATCTTCGTTGACGACTATTTCAACTGCCTTACCGTCGGCAACGCGATGCGTCCCGTGACGGATAAACACAAGATCAGCCACGCAAAACTCGCTTACCTTATCGACGCCACGGCGGCGCCGGTTTGTATCATCGCGCCTATTTCCTCTTGGGCGGCGGCGGTCGCGGGCTATGCGGATGGCGGCATCGTCGCTTTCATCAAAACCATCCCGTTCAACATGTACGCGCTTTTGACCATCGCCTTTATGGTGGTCACGGTGCTTCTCCGTTTGGACTTCTTTAAGATGAAGCGCAACGAAAAGATCGCCGCTACCAAGGGCGACCTTCTCGCGGGCGAGACCGACCTTCCCACCAAGGACGTGGAAGCGGATGACAAGGTCAAGGGCAAGGTCATCAACCTCGTGTTCCCCATCGTTACCTTGATCATTTGTTGCGTCGGCGCAATGATCTACAACGGTTTCTTCTACAATTGGGATACCGGCGTGCTTGGCACCGAGCTCCAGTCCGCCAACGCTCTCGAAGCGTTTAGCAACTGCGACGCGGGCAGCGCGCTTGCAATGGGCTCCTTCGTGGCGCTCGTCATCACCATCGTGTTCTACCTCTGCACCAAGGCGATCACCTTCAAGGTGAGCATGGAGTCCATCGTGGACGGCTTCAAGTCCATGGTCCCCGCCATCTTGATCCTTACCTTTGCATGGACCCTCGGCGGCATCATGGGCGCCAAGGGCGAAGGTCTTGACGAAGCCGGTAAGGCGGTGCTCGACGGCACCTTGAACGCCAAGGCGTTCGTGCAGGCAAACATCACGGCGGATTCCATGGCGCTTGGCGTCATCCCCTTCGTGTTCTTCCTGATCGCTTGCTTGCTCTCCTTTGCTACGGGCACCTCTTGGGGTACCTTCGGCGTGTTGATCCCCATTTCCACCGCAGTTATGAGCGCGTCTTCCAGCGAAGGTTTGTTCTTCCTCACGATGTCCGCCGTGCTTGCAGGCGCTGTGTACGGTGACCACGTCAGCCCCATTTCGGATACCACCATCATGGCGTCTTCCGGCGCGCAATGCAACCACATTGACCACGTCAAAACGCAGCTTCCCTACGCAACCATCGTTGCTTTGATTTCCGGTTTGGTTTATCTTGCAATGGGCTTCATCGCGTCCACGCCTGTGGGCAAGAGCTACGGCGCAAGCGCGGGCATTACCCTCGCCATCGGCGCGGTGCTGCTTGCGGCGTTCATCTGCGCCTTGTACTTCCTTGACAGAAAGGGCGTCATCGACAAAGTGGACGATAAGATCAGCGGCTTCTTCGCCAAACTTTCCAAGCATCCCGAGGAGCGTCCTTTGGAGGAGACTGTGCAGGGCAGCTCGGAAGTGACCGACGAGATCGCGGAGATGCAAAACAAAGACGAATAATCAATTCAACTCAAAGCAAAAGCCGCTCGGGTTTCCCGAGCGGTTTTTTTTATAAATACGAAGCAGGGTCTCGTCACCATCGAAATTTTTTATGTTTTAAAAATGATATAAGATATTTACATTTATCGCAGTGAGTGATAAGATACGAATTGGATGGTTATGTGAATGGTGCACATGGTATTTTTGAGGAGATATAGTTATGGATTCATTTTTCGACCACTATAAAAACACGATAATTCAGTATTTGAATAAAAGCAAGACAGACGTGTTGATTAATAAAAAAGATTTATTGTATTTGATAAAGCGTCTGCAAGAGGAAGGTGTCTTTATAGAGAGTGTTATGTGGTGGGAGCATAAATTGCGAAATCAAAGTAGCGCGATTTCTTATGGAGGCCCCATAGACTTGCAGAATAACAAATATATATGGGGAGAGTGTTGTGGGCTGGCAAATTGGTTTGATGGCGAAGATATAATAGAAAACAAAAGAGAGGTTTTGAATTATATTCAAGATGTTGAAAACGATAAAACATACGATGGGTTGTATCCTTCGATTTCGATTAGAGAGTAAGTCGACGGGGTGACCAAAAGTCCTTCACTTATGACGTCAACGGTATACGTAACTCTAAGACCGTAGGCAGCACCGTTACGGAATATCTCTACAACGGCACGCAGCTCTTGAAAGAGACCAATGGTTCCGACGCCATCTACTATCTGTACGAGCAGACGGGTATGATCGGGCTTGAGATCAACGGTGTGCCGTACTATTACGTACGCAACTTGCAAGGCGATGTAACAAAGATCATTGACGGAAGCGGCAACGTTGTTGTAGAATACACTTATGACAGTTGGGGCAAAGTGTACTCTGTCACGGGCACTCTCGCAAGCACTGTTGGCGCGAAGAACCCAATTCGTTATCGTGGTTACTATTATGATACCGAAACCGAACTTTATTATCTGAATAGTCGTTATTACGATCCTGAGTTGGGCAGATTCATTTCTCCAGACGTAGGTACTGAAGGCGGCAATTTGTATGCATACTGTCAGAATGATCCGGTCAACAGAAGCGACCCTAGTGGATGTTTTTCTTGGGGAGGATTTGTCGATAAAATTGTTGATACTGCCGTTAGAACGTGGGAGAAAATGGTGGATGTTTATTGTGCTGCAGTGGAGACTTATTGTAATGTAAGAGTTGCCGTGGAAAAAGGGATTAAGAAAACAGTATTTTATAAGATTGCTGAAGATATTAAGAATTATGATATCAACAATACCGATCCAGATGCAGTATATAATGCGCACTACTTTTCAGGATATGCTGGGCAATTTGTAATGCTTTTTAAAGATGGTGTTGGGTCTGCTTCGTTTGGTCGGATTATAGTAATGGATAAGGCATGGCGTGGTGAAGATGAGTTCAAAGATGTTCTAAGGCATGAGCATGGGCACTATGAGCAATATAAAGAACTAGGATTTATAAGATATCTTTTTGGTATTGCATTGCCATCTTTATCGCACGCTATAAAACGTGATAGTGAGTATTATAATTCTCAACTTCACGAGGTTACAGCGGATATCATGGGAGGTGTTCCTTCGTCTCGTACAGAATATAAATCTGAGGGATATAATGATAAGGAGTGGGTTCATGTTCCAGGGTCGGAATCTGCTGGGTGGAAGTATTATGATAGAATAAAAAATGGTTGCATTTTTAACATTATAATAGACTGTTTTCTATTATATATGTGATAAAGAAAGAGGCTATTATGAAGAAAACTATTTGCATTCTTATTATAGGCATCCTGTTATGTTGTTTTTATGGATGTGGAGCAAGTGAACGATTCTTATACTCTGGAAATGACGTAAATCTTTATACAGAGGCAATATATTCAATTCTTGGTGCAGAAGGTATAAAGTATGGTAGTCATAGGCGTACAGATCCTATCGTGTCGGTTTTAGAAGAGGATACATATGGTCGAACTTTATTTAGTTATTATGAAGGCGCGGTTATGGGGAAAAATCACACCTTTTTGTTGATTTCTCAAAGAACAGAAGATGGTTTTGTATACTATTATCCAGATTACAATTTTTTGATAGTAGATGAGCAGGATCTAATTCAAAATAAAACATTTGAAAAATCTTGGTGGGAGGTTGATCAAGTGGAAGAATTAAAAGTAGCTAATGATTGGGATCAAGAACT
>JAGAAA010000078.1 GCA_017615495.1 Clostridia bacterium | reverse complement strand
GGCTACGAGCCCACGCAGTACTACCGCAACAATTACCGCATCAGACGCGTGATCGATATGCTCAGAAACGGCATCGGCGGCGTCAGCTTCAAGGAGCTTGCCGATTTGCTTACCATCGGTCGCGGCGGGATGGCGGACCCCTATATGGTGCTTGCGGACTTTGACAGCTACTCCGACGCGCACAAGCGCCTCGAAAAGGCCTACAACGACCCGATGGTGTGGAATAAGATGAGCCTTGTCAACATCGCTCAGTCCGGCTTCTTTGCGGCGGATAGGGCGGTCAAGGAATACGGCGATAGGATCTGGCATTTGCGTCCGGTCAATTTTAACAAGTAAGGCAGGAAACTTTGTACAAGTATAATTCTCGCGTACATAAGACGCCGTTTGGGGCGGTCAGAGCGGGGGAGAAGATCAAGATCGTCTTCCCCGTCACGCACTCCGTATGGGTTGAAAGCGTCAAGATCATCGTCAGGAAAGGGGAGAACCAATGGGATCGCCTCCTTTCTTTTTGCGGTGACGACGGCAACGTCACCTATTTTTGCACGGAATTCGTTTTGAATGAATGGGGCATCTACAATTACCGTTTCGAAGTGACGGCGGTAGGCGGCGGCCTCGACAGAGTGGGCGCGGGAGAAAACGGCGACGCAATGGTCGGGGACGATCTCCCCGAATGGCAGATCACCGTGTACGACAAAGATTTCGTCGTGCCCAAAAACGTCGAAGGGGGGGTGATCTATCACGTCTTCGTCGACCGCTTCGCTCACGAAGGCGAAAAGGTGCAACCGCGCTACGGTTATTTGAAGGAATGGGATCAAAAAGTCACGGTCAGAGAACCGGACGGCAGTTACCGCGCAAACGACTTTTACGGCGGCAACTTTAAGGGCATCATTTCAAAACTGGATTACCTTGCGTCCCTCGGCGTGACGGAACTTTACCTTTCCCCCATCTTCGAAGCAAGTTCCAACCACCGTTACGACACGGGGGATTACCTCCGTATTGACCCGCTGCTTGGCACGGAAGAGGATTTTAAGGAACTCATCGCAGAGGCGCGAAAACGGGGCATAGGGCTCATTTTGGACGGCGTATTCAATCATTCCGGCTCGGATAGCCGTTACTTCAACCAGCTGGGGCATTACGACAGCTTGGGCGCTTACCAAAGCTGGGATTCGCCTTATCACGATTGGTACTACTTCGATCATTTCCCCGACGAATATAAAAGTTGGTGGGGGTGCAAGGTGGTGCCCACTTTGAACAAAAGCGCCGCGGGGTACCGTGACTTGCTTTTCCGCGAAGGCGGCGTCATCGACAAATGGACGAAATTCGGCATCGACGGTTGGCGCTTGGACGTGGTGGACGAGCTTCCCACCGATTTCGTGGACGATCTTCGCGCGGCGATCAAACGCGCCAAGGCGGACGCCGTGGTCATCGGGGAAGTATGGGAGGACGCCAGCACCAAAGTCAGTTACGGCACCCTCCGTCCTTACCTTACCAAGGGAGAATTGGACGGCGTGATGAATTACCCTTTCAAGGAAGCCATCCTTTCCTTTTGCGCTTACGGTGGGGCAAGGGCGTTTGGCACCAAGGTCATGCGCATTTACGAAAACTACCCGCGGGACGTCTTAAACAGTTCGATGACTTTGATCGGTACGCACGACACCGTCCGCGCCTTGACCGCGCTTTCGGGCGAAGACGTACGCTACACCAGCAAGGAACAGCGCCTGGAAATGAAGCTGGAGGGCGATGCCTACGAGCTTGCCAAGCGTCGCTTGAAAATTGCCTCTCTGTTGCAGTTTTTGTTGCCCGGCGTGCCCAGCGTCTATTACGGCGACGAAGCGGGCTTACAGGGCTACGAGGACCCGATGAACCGCGCTCCTTACCCGTGGGGCAAGGAGGACGAGGACCTTATCGCGCATTATCGCTTCCTTGGCGGCTTGCGCAAGAAGTTTAAGGAGATCCTTCTCGGCGGGATGGACGTCAGGGAGCAAGGCGAACTTTTGATCCTGCATCGCTTTAAGGATGGCAAAAACCTCTTCGCGGTGGTCAACCCCACCTTTGAAAACAGGGTCTTGACCTTCCGCAAATCGCGCGCCGCAAAGGACGTCGTCGGCGGAAAAACGCTGTATTTTGGCGATACCGCGGAGGTAAAAGCGTTGGACTTTTTGCTCCTCGAAACGGTGTAGTTCTAGGGAGAGTTTAGGGACTTGATCACAAAAAAAGCAGCCTGATAGGCTGCCTTTTTTAGTTATTCTTCTTGCGGTTTGTCACCGAGTTTTGTTTCAAAACGGCTTTTGGAGGTGGCGTTCGGCACGGCGGTCGGGTAGGCGCCGCCAAAGCACGCCGTGCAAAAGCCGGTATCTTCGCCCGTCAACAGTTTTACGTTTTCAATGCTTAAGTAGCCGAGGGAGTTGACGCCTATCTTTTTGGCGATCTCTTCGGTGCTGAGTTTGTTTGCGATCAGCGCGTCCGCATTGTCCACGTCCGTGCCGTAGTAACAGGCGTTGACGAAGGGCGGGGCGCTCACGCGCATATGGATCTCCTTTGCGCCCGCTTGCCACAGAAGGGAAGCGATGTGACGGCAGGTTGTGCCGCGCACGATGGAATCATCGATCAGCACGATGCGCTTGCCCTTGACCACCTCGCGGATGGGGTTGAGTTTGATGCCCACCCCCTTTTCACGGGAGGCTTGCCCCGGCGCAATAAAGGTGCGGGCGATATATTTGTTTTTCGTAAATCCGATGGCGTAAGGGATGCCCGATTCGTGCGCGTAACCGATGGCGGCTTCCAAGCCGGAATCCGGCACGCCTATCACGATGTCCGCCTCCACGGGGTGCTCCTTGGCGAGGAAGGCGCCCGCTCTTTGGCGGCAAATGCTGACGGATGCGCCGTCGATCACCGAGTCAGGCCGCGCGAAATAGATGTATTCAAACACGCAAAACCGCTTGGGGCATTGGTTGCATTTGGAGGTGTCGAAGTGGATGCCGTTGCGGTCCACTACGGCGATCTCGCCCGGTTTTAGGTCGCGTATCATCTTGGCGCCGATGGCATCCAACGCGCAGGATTCGGAAGCAAAGACGATCTTGCCGTCTTCCGTCGCCCCGTAGCACAAGGGGCGAAATCCGTGCGGGTCGCGCACCGCGATCAATTTTTGCGGCGAACTGATGACCAGGGAATACGCCCCCTCGATCACGTCCATCGTCGCGCGGACGGCGCTTTCGATCGAGCCGGTTTTCAATCGCTTTTGAACCAGCACGTAAGAGATGACTTCGGAATCGGTGGTGGTGTGAAAAATGGCCCCTTGCTTTTCAAGCTTCGTTCGCAATTCAAAAGAATTTGAAAGGTTGCCGTTGTGGCAAAGCGCCAAGCCGCCCTTGCAATGGTTTACGATGAGTGGTTGCACGTTTTGCATCAGCTTGCCGCCCGTCGTGGCGTAGCGCACGTGTCCGACGGCAATGTTGCCTTTTCCCAGGGCGCGAAGCCGCTCGGGATTGAACACGTCGCTCACCAAGCCTTCTCCCTTGACGTAGCGGAATACGCCGTCGTCGTTGACCGCTATCCCGGCGCTCTCCTGCCCGCGGTGTTGCAGGGCAAACAGGGCGTAGTAGCCCAAGGACGCCAGATCGCACGTTTGCTTGCTGTAAACGCCAAACACGCCGCATTCTTCGCGCAGTTGACTCATATTT
>JAGAAA010000077.1 GCA_017615495.1 Clostridia bacterium | reverse complement strand
TTTATATGCGCTTGGCACCTCCTACGTTTCTTATGAAGAGGTCGGCGGCGTTCAAAATGAATTGCTTTTGTTCTTGGATGAAAACGATGCCTTTAGACTTTATTCCACCAAGCTGGACGAAAACTTTACCGTAAACGGCACTTACCGCCTGTATGCGGAGGACGCCGTGCTTACCCTCGAAGACCCCGATAGCGACTTCAGTTTGACGCTTTCCTTCCTTGAAAACGGCAGGAGCGCCGTCATTCGCGCGTCTTCCGGCGCGCACGCCTCACACTTCGTTGTCGGCAACGTTTTCGGAAAGGCGGCGGACTTGCTTTGCGAGTACGAAGAAGAGAGCGCCGTAAACGAGTGGACCGCTTATACGTATCACACGCAAGAGGGAGTATGGGATCCGCTTTCCGTCTTGCCCCTTGACGCATCCTCTCGCAACGGTTCTGGCGTATTGCGT
Organism: Clostridia bacterium; assembly: GCA_017615495.1. GTDB lineage: Bacteria > Bacillota > Clostridia > Christensenellales > CAG-1252 > CAG-1252. Next base: position 43,683 of record JAGAAA010000077.1, on the reverse strand, counting down.
CTTTCCACGGGTAAAGACCTCATCTACAAGGTGGTCTTCAACGAGGCGGGGGATAGGATCGGGCTTGCCAATTATTTCTCCATCGACTTTGGCAATTACGACCAAGGCGCGGACGAGATCCTCGTCAAGTTCATCGCAAAGGACGTATCCGGCGCGGTCTATTACATCAAAGGCAGCGAAAGCGCTTATTGGAGCTGCGTTGCGGGCGATGACCTCGTCACCTTTGAGCACACTTTGCCCGTAGGGATTTTGCTCTCCTCGTTGGAACTCATCGTCGAGTACCGCGGCAACAACGCCGTTTCGCACCTTTATTTTGACAATTTGAAGGCGGAGTATCACGCCGATCCTTCGCTGTTCTCCGAGTATGCCGCTCCCGAGATCGAAAAGGGCGAATACGCTTTGACCTTCACTCACTCCGAGCGCGCTCGTATCGAATATTCCGTCAATTGGTCGGAAGAATGGACGCAAGGGGAAACCTACGCCATCCCCACCGATGCCGGCTCGTACAACGTCCGCGTTCGCGCCGTCATCGAAGCCAACGGCGCCGTTTCCAAGGTTGCCACGTACAACTTTACGGTGGAAAAGGTGTTCGTTTCGCAAATCACCGTCACCATTGGGGAAACAAACCAAACGGCAAGTTGGTCCACCAACGGCGTTTGCTCTGTTCGCGTGGATGAAAAGGGCTCTTCCGGCTACGAGCAAGGAGAGTACCGCCCGTATGATCAAAACAGTTACGTCACCGACAAAAACGTCGTGCTCAACGTGCGCGCCACGGGCTACTTTGACGAAGCGAACGACAAGTATTACGTCGGCTCGACGGAAGTTTCCAAAAAGATCATCGTGGACGCCGTGCTTTCCGCGCCGGTGATCACCCCAACGGAGCAGGGCGTCACTTGGTCGGAAGTGCCCGACGCAAACGCCTATGCGGTATCGGTCAACGGTGGTGACGAAGTGATCCGCGAAGACCGTATCCTTTCCTTTGCCATTTACGAAGGCACCTATTCCGTGCGCGTCAAAGCCGTGCTCGTGCAAAACGGTGAAGTCGTCGCTTACGGCAATTTCAGCGGCGCGTATACTTACGCGGTGAAGAATGTTTCTTTGTCCCAGCCCACGGTGTTGGACGATACTGCCACTTGGACCGCCGAGGCTTACAAGGTTTACCTCAGCGATAACGGCGGCGAGTACGTTGAGAACGCGGCGGGTAGCTTTACGCCGGAGGAAGTGGGCGCGCACAACTTCTTGGTCAAAGCGGTCGCCGGCTTCTCTCTTTCCGAAAACACCTATTATTATGCCGAAAACGACGTGATCCTCGGCGACGTCATCGTCGTGGAAAACCTATTGAAGCCCACATTGCTTCTCAACGGAGACAAAAACGGCTTGTACTGGGCGTATTTGGACGATGAAAACGAGATCGCCCACACCGTTGCGGATATGCGAAGCATCTACCCCTTCCTTTCCTACAGCGTTTCAGTCAACGGCGGCGCCTGGACACCGCTTAGTGCGGACGTTTACCTCTTCCCGTCCGAAGCAGGGGAGTATTCCGTGCGCGTGATGGCAAAAGGCAACGACAAAAACTACCGCGACAGCGAAGCGTCCGACGCCTTTGATTTTGAAGTAAAAGTTATTTCTTTGACCGATATTTCCGTTGAAAAAGGCGCGACGGAAAGCGTTGCAAGTTACGATTTCGTCGCCTTGAGCGCCGAACGAAAGATCGGCGTAAACGGCGCCTTCTTCCCGACGACGGAAAAGAGCTTTACCGCCACGGCGACGACCACCATTTCCGTGCGCGTCAGCGGCGGTTGGGACGCAACGAACGGCGTTTATTACGCGGGCGAACCCATTGAAAAAACCAAGAAGGTGGTCAAGCCCGAAAAGCTTGCCACCCCCGTGATCAGCCATGATTCTGTGGAGATATCTTGGGCGATGGTTCCCCACGCCACCGGCTACCGCATCGTCGTCAACGGCGAGACGGAAACCGTGGTCAAAACCTTAAAATACTCGTACAGCACCGCCATCGGCGACTACGACGTAGAAGTCATCGCCATCAGCGAGACGGATAGCGAGCAATACCCCGACAGCGATGCCGCTACCATCACTTATCACGTCAGCGCCGTTGCGTTGGAAAACCTGAGCTACGTCGGTGCAACCATCAGTTGGACGTATACCGGCTTGCTTTACTTGTATATCGGCGATTCCGCGCCGAGCGCCAGCGATTGGACGCCGTACGATCAAAGCGAGTACGTCAATGAAAGCGGCAACGAAGAGACCGTTTGGGTGGAAGCCAGAGCGGGGTACCGTTCCGTCACGACGCAAAGCGGGGACGAAGTCTTTATCTACCGCGGCGCCACCGTGCAGGGCAAACAGATCGTTAAAAACTTCAGTTTGAAAGCGCCTGAACTCACGCAATCGGGCAACACTTTGAGCTGGGTCATCAACGCAAACGCAACTTGCTATAAATACAAGATGCTTCCCATCGACGCTTCCGGATCGGACGTCGCCGCCGCGGAAGAAAACCTTTCCGATTGGACGGAACTTGGCGCAGGTGAGCATACGTACGTTTTCAACAAGGCGACAGACAACAACAAGCTCTTCCTTTTGAAGGCGATCGGTAACAACAACAATATTTCGGATAGCCCGGCTACCGTTTGCGGCCTTCGCGCCATCAACTTGAGCGTTGACGTTACCGAGCGCCTCAACGGCTCCATCAGCTGGCAAAAGAGCGGTATCGTCAAAAAGCAGGAAGTGGTCAACCACGAGTACAGCGATTACGAGGTCATCAGAGAAACCACCTTCCAGCCCACCGTAACGATGAGCGTCAATTTGAAGTGCTCCGCCGGATACGACGACGTGGACGGCGTTTGGTACTTCGGCGACACCTTCAACGAGGAATTCAAAGAGGAGCTTCTTGTTGAAAACATTGAGATCATCGTTGCCATCAAACTTGCTACGCCCACCGTCGAAATGCGCGAGACCACCGTTTACCTCGGCGCGGTGCAATATGCCGACGCTTATAAGATACAGGTCAACGGTGGCGCGGTGACTGTGGATAGCAACAGGATGCCCCCCCTCGAAAGCACTCCGGGCGATTACACCTTGACCATTCGCGCGTGCAGCACCAATTCCATCCAGTATCCGGACAGCGATCCGGTCACGTTCACGTATTCCGTCAAGACGGTTGCCGTCGGCGCCATCACCGATGACGGCGGCGTTGCTCGCTTTACCGCGACGGGTCTGCTCTTTATAAAAGAAGGGGAAGGGGACTTTACGCAAATTTCTTCGGACGCCACTTCTTACGCGCCGGCAGCAACAACGACCGTTACTCTCAAGGCGCAATCCGGCACCGATTTGGAAAACAAGATCCGTTACGTGGGCGAGACGAAGACGACCGACGCCACCGAGATCATCGTACCCATCCAACTGGATACGCCCACCCTCACCGAAACGGTCGATCAGATCACCATCGGCGTGGTTGACAACGCGACGGGCTATTCGGTAAAGATCGACAACGGCGAATGGACGCAGCAATCCGGTCGCGCCGTCTTGTACCCGACGTCCGCCGGTGAGCACACCGTCTACGTCAAGGCGGTTTCCACCAACGCGCAGCAGTATCCCGCAAGCGAAGCGGCGCAAACCACCTTTACCACCCAAGCGGTCACCTTGACTTCTTTTGCAGTCAGCGGGGCTACCTTCTCTTGGAACGCCGAAGCTTACGACGTTAAGGTCAAGGTCAACAAAGGGGATTACACCTCGGTTTACGGCAATTCTTACACCGTCACCGAAGAGGGTACCAACACCGTTTACGTCAGGGCGTACTCGGGCTTCGTATCTTCCTCGCGCATTTATTACGCGTGCGGTCAAGGCTACTTGCAGGAGTCCGGCTCAGTCACGGTTTCCAAGCTTTCCAAGCCCACGCTTTCCGTCAGCGGCACCAAGATCACTTGGAGCGCTGTCAGCGGCGCAAGCGGGTATGAAGTAAAGGTGGGTAGCGGCTCCTACGTCACACAGACGAGCACCGAAAAGGCTCTTTCCAATCAGGAGGGCAAGTACAAGGTTTACGTCCGCGCCAAGGGCAACGGCTCCACCGTGCTTTCTTCCGACGCTGCGACCATCGAGTACACCACCAAGAACGTGACTCTTTCCGACATTTCCGTCGTGGGCACCACGGCGTCGTGGTCGTCGGTTTCGTACAAGACCTACATCAGTTTGAACGGCGGTTCCTACAGCGAAACGACGCAAACTTCGTATACCCCCACCACCGAAGGCACCCACACCGTCAAAGTCAAGGCAACGGGCGGTTGGAACAATTCTTCCAAGATCTATTACTATACGAGTTCGGCAGTGGAAAAGACCGCGACCATCCGCTTGCTCAAGCTTTCCGCGCCCGAACTTACCACCAACACCAAGGGCGTGATCTGGTCGGCGGTACCCAATGCCACCACCTACGCCGTAAAGGTGGATAGCGGCAGCTTCAAGACGCAGACCGACCGTAGCGTCACCTTCTCTACGACGAGCGGCACGCACACCGTTTACGTGCAGGCGATCGGCTCTTCTTCCGGCGGCTATCAGGATAGCAACGTTTCTTCCTTCACGTATGAAACCAAGCAGAGCTCCTTGACCATCTTGAGTTCTTCTTCCACGGCGGTCACTTGGATCGCGGATGGACTTAAGGCGCAGTATTCCACCGACGGCACCAACTTTACCGACGCGGCGTACAGCGGCTATACCGCCACCGCAAACGGGCAGGTCTCCTTCCGCGCCATCGGAGGCTACGATTCTTCCGCAAAGACATTCTACAACGGCACCAGCGCAGTTCAGAGAAAAACGTTCTCGCTCCCCGGACTTTGCATCGGCAACAACTTCGAAGCGGGCACGGGCTCTTGGACGAAAGAGGTTTACAACACCAACGGATGGGAAAACACGACGGCGACCGAAGTCAAGTCGGTAGCGGATGCAAACGGCGCCGGCTCGGCAATTATGTTTAAGTCTTATTTGAACGGTATGGCGTATCGCTTCGGTTACCACTTCGGCAACTTGCCCGCAACGTATAAGTCGTTGAGCTTTGACATCAAACTGAACGAATATACCGGGCAGGGTACGACCCTTACCTTCCAAGACAGCGACGGCGGCGGCACTTACGTCGACTACAGCTTGAACCATCTCTCTCTCAATCCGGGCGTGTGGTATCACGTGACCATCTACTTCGAGGACGACAACCTCGTCATCAATATGGGCGGCACGGAATATAAGCCCAGCCAGGCGATCAGCTCGCCCCTCGTCGGCAGAAGCAAGTTCTACGAGAAGATCAAAGCGCTCGATCATATGTGTATTACCGTGAAGGGCAACGTCAGCAACGGCCCGCAGGCCTATACTTACATCGACAACTTCCAGTTCTCCACCAATTCCGCTTCCACCGGTAAGACGAGGATCACGGGGGTAGAGTACGGCTTCAACGACGGCACCGTCGGTTCCAACTATACCGCAAGCGGCTGGAAGGCGTATAAGTACGGGAATTCCGGCTTTGAGGAGAACCCCAACGTTCTTAAGGTGGAAAGCGGGGTGAAAGCGCTTTCGCTGTACTGCGGCGGTTGTACCTCAAAAGTAACCTACAACGTGGGCGGCAGCGTGCTTGGCGAGTTCAATCACTTCGCCATCAACGTCGGTACCGAGGCTTCTTCCGTTTCCTACAGCATCGAACTCATCACCGAAAGCGGCTCTTCCATCTACGTGGCGGGCGGGGCGGAATACCGCGCAACGCTGACTAGCACGAGCGGCGCATCAAATATGAAGACGATCGTCTTCAACTTCCAAGCGACGAAGATCAGAAGCATCGTCATCCACGCCAGCGAGTCTTCGGGCAACGGACACTTCTACATCGACAACATCGTCTTCAGCAAATTAACTTAACTTGTACCGCAGTAAAGCGGCAGGAATAAAAAGAAAAGGAAACAATTATGGCACGTATCATCGGAGAAAATATCCCCAACATCCCTTGGCAGGAGCCCACGACAGACGCACCCGTCTGGCGTTACTCGGGCAACCCCATCATCAAACGTAACCCCATCCAAAACGTGACGCGCGTTTTCAACAGCGCGCTCGTCCCCTTTAAGGGCGGCTTTGCCGGCGTTTTCCGCGCGGAGACCAACAACGGCATCCCGTACCTTTATTTCGGAAAGAGCGCCGACGGCATCAACTTCACGTTTTCTAAGGAGCGCATCGTTTTTCACACCAAAGAGGGCGGGGCGTATAAGTTTGAGTACGCTTACGACCCTCGCGTCGTAAAGATCGAGGACGCTTATTACGTGATCTGGTGCGACGGACAGCACGGGCAGCCGGTGCTTGCCCTTGGCAAGACCACGGACTTTGAAAACTTTGAGTTTGTTTCGCGCCCGTTCCTGCCGTTTAACCGCAACGGCGTGCTTTTCCCCAAAAAGATCAACGGAAAGTACTATTTGCTTTCGCGTCCGTCGGACAACGGGCACACGCCTTTCGGCGATATTTATATCTCCGAATCGCCCGACCTCGTCTATTGGGGCAATCACTCTTTGCTGATGGAGCGCGGCTATGAATGGTGGCAAGGGCTCAAGATCGGGGCGGGGTGCGCGCCCATCGAAACTTCCGAAGGGTGGCTTTTGTTCTACCACGGCGCGGCGCTTACCTGCAACGGTTACGTGTACAGCATGGGCGCGGCGATCCTGGACAAGGACGACCCCCGCAAGGTCAAATATCGTTGCGGAAACTTTGTTTTGACCCCCGAGACCGATTACGAAACCATCGGTTTCGTGCCCAACGTAACGTTCCCGTGTTGCGCTCTTGCGGACGCGGCGACGGGGCGCATCGCCATCTACTACGGCGCCGCCGATACGGTGGTCGGGCTCGCGTTTACCACTATTGACAAAATAGTAGATTATATTGTAAAATACAAAAGATAAATTTGCTTGATCGTTTCCGGTGGCGCTTCGCCAATAACGCTGATAGGAGAGTTCGACAGAACGGTTTGGTTTGAGAGATGAATAGGAAATTGATAATAAAAAGTAACAGTCCCTTGAACGATCTCGGGAACAGGACCAACAAATCAAAGTACCTGCTCCTGATGATCATTCCCGCGATCATCTTTTACGTCGTGTTTTGTTATCTTCCGATGTACGGCATTTTGATCGCCTTCAAAGATTTCTATCCTAAAAAAGGCATCGTCGGCAGCGCTTGGGCGGGCGAAAACGGTCTCGGAAACTTCCAAAAGATATTTAAGGACCCCTATTTCTGGACGGTTTTGCGCAATACGATCATCATCGGCGTTTCCAAACTGTTGATCAGCTTTGTCGCGGCGATCGTGATGGCGCTTCTTATCAACGAAGTGCGCTTGCGTCTGTTTAAGAAGACCTTCCAAACCATCGTAACCTTCCCGCACTTCCTTTCGTGGGTCATCGTGGCGGGCTTGGTGTTCAACATCTTCGGTATCAGCGGTATTATCAACAAGGCTCTTACCTTAAACGGGCACGACTCAATGACGATAATATACGACAAAAAATTCTTCTTGGGCTTGATCTTCGCTTCGGACGTTTGGAAAGAAGCGGGGTGGAGCAGTATCATTTACCTCGCAACGATGGCGGGCATTTCGCCCGAACTTTACGAAGCGGCGGATATCGACGGGGCAACGCGTTTGCAAAAGATCTGGAACATTACGCTCCCCGCCATCAAACCCACCGCGATCCTTCTTTTGATCCTTTCCGTCGGCGGCATTTTGTCGGCGGGCTTTGACCAAATCATCAATATGTACAACCCGGGCGTTTACGAAGTGGCGGATATCCTAGATACCTACATATACCGGTACACGCTGGGGTCGGGTCAGCGGCCGGGTGAAGGCGCCGCGATCGGTTTGTTCAAATCGGTCGTATCCTTCATCTTGGTCATTATGGTGGATAGGATCGCAAAACTTTGCGGTGAGAGAGGTATCATATGAGAAAGTTTGCGGATATCAAGTATTTACCTCTTCGCCCCAAGGGCAGCACCTTTGACAAGCGCATCACCACGATGGACTGGGTCATCTTCGCGTTCCTATTTATTTACGGAATAATTATTATATACCCTTTCTACAATGCGCTTTTGATCTCGATATCACCTAACGAAGTGTATATGAAAACTCCTTTCCTGCTTTTCCCCAAGCAGTTTGATTGGAGCAACTACAAGCAGGTCTTCGACCCCGAAAGCACCCTTTGGGGCGGCTTGAAGGTCACGTTGGTCTTGCTTTTTGTGGGTACGGCATATCAGCTGTTCTTTACGGTCATTACCGGTTACGCTCTTTCCAGAAACAAGTGGGTGGGCAAAAGCTTCGTAATGAACATGATCCTCGTCACGATGTTCTTCGGCGGCGGCTTGATCCCGTATATGAACCTCATCAGCAAGCTCGGTTTGTACGACAACTTCCTCGTCATGATCATCCCGGGCGCCATCGATACCTACAACATGCTATTGATGCGCAACTATTTTGCCTCTTTGCCGCACGAACTTGAGGAATCGGCAAAGATAGACGGCGCAAACGACATACAGATATTCGTCAAGATCTATTTGCCGATGTCCTTGCCCATGCTGGCTACCATCGGCTTGTTCTTCGCGGTCGGTAACTGGAACAGTTGGTACAACGCGATGCTCTTCATCAAAAATCCGGATTATTTGCCGCTCCAGTACGTTTTGCGTGAGCTTATCGTTTCGGGTTCGTCCAATATGGAAAGAGTTACCGAAGCGGCAACCATCACCGAAGGCTTTAAGATGGCGAGCGTGTTCTTCACCATCGTTCCCATGATGTGTTTTTATCCCTTCTTACAAAAGTTCTTTGTCAAGGGCTTAGTAGTGGGTGCAATAAAAGGTTAAACGGAGGTTTTTATGAAAAGAGTTATTGTCATCATCGTCGTGATCTCGCTCCTTTGCGGATGTATCGCAGGCTTTGCCGGATGCAAAAACAAGCAGAAGGAAGGCGTCATCTCGATCAGAAACCTTTACTTTGAAAACTGGAGCGCAGACCAAGGGGATTCGGTCACCAAGTTTATCGAAGATAAGTTCGGCGTCACCTTCGAAACTTCCTCTTACAGCTTCAACAACTGGACTACGCAGGTCACCGGTGACGTAAACGGCAATCAGGTGCCCGACGTCTTCCAAGCGGACGTTAAGCCGGAAAACCTCAACAACACCTATATTTATTGGGCGGAAGGCGGCGTCGTCAAGGCGTTGCCGGATGAGCTCCTCGCCGATGAAACGAGTTCCCGTTGGCCGTATCTTCAAAGCATGATCAAGAGCACGAAGGACGTCAGCTCCATGCTTTACAAGGGCAAGCTTTACGGCATCCCCGTTTCCAGGAACATCAACAGGGCGGAAGAAGCGGAGTTCGCTCCCTTTACTTACATCTATCGCCGTGATATCGCCAGGGACAGAAATCTGGCTGGCTTCCAAGAAAACGACGTTTATACTTGGGAACAGTTTGAAACCCTTCTCAGGTCCTTTAAGGCGATCAATATGTCTTTGGGCGATGCGGAATGGCCGGGCGCCTTCCCCTCCGTTGCAAACTATTATAAGACTGCGACGCACTGCTTCACCTTTGACGCAAACGGCGCTGTGGTAAACAACTACTTCACCGAGGACTATATGGCAGGCTTGAACAAGGCTAAGAGCTACGTAGACGGCAAGTTGTATTATCAAGGGCAACAACAATCCGCCGGCAAGTCCGACGCCGAGCCTGTGGAAAAGAAGTACTACGACGGCACCCTCGGCGTTTTCTACGACAACTTCTCGCTTGCCAACTATTTGAAGATCCGCAAGCAAATGCTTAAGACCAACGGCATTACCGAAGAGAACATCGACGATGCTACCGCTTTGATGAAGGTCATGGGCCCCACCGGTTCCAACTCGGAGGGTAAGTACGCTTTGGAAGAGCAGGAAGATTGGTTCTCTATGACCTTCCTTAACGCGGATATCTCCACTTCCAAGATGGAAAAGATCCTTGACATCATGAACTGGTTGATCTCGCCCGAAGGTACCGAAATGGCTCTTTACGGCATCGAAGGCGTCGACTACGAAAAGAACGGTGACGAAGTCACCTTGATCGAAAGCAACTTGTGGGCAAAGAACAACAAGGGCGAGTACATCGATTCCCCCAACGGCGCCAAATACCTCCGTTACATGGTGACGCTCGGGCACGACATCATGGGCAAAGACCCCGTTCTCAACGCCTCCAAGACGCAAAAGAAGGCTTACACCATCTTGAAGAATTGGGATAGCTTTATGAAGGAAGCAAATGCGGCGGGTAAGCTGACCATCTTGAAGGAAGACCCGCGCATCAAATGGATGACCACCTCCAAGAAGCTTGAGTATCAGGGCAAGATCTTGGACGATGCGAATACGAAGACTGTTAAATATGCGTTTGGCAGCATTTCCTACTCCGCCTATCAAAGCTCTATGACGGACAGCAGGTGGAGAGAAGTCCTCGCCGAGATCAATGCGAATTTGAATTAAGCTTATGATGAAAAAGATAATTGCTATTATCCTATTGCTCCTCCTCGTCTGCAGTTTTGCTTTCGCCTGCAAAACCGACGACGAGCACGTGTCCGTCCGGTTCGGCTCGACGTACGTCCTGTCGGAATCCTTTGACGGACTCGGCGTGGAGTGGGGTACTTACGAGGATACGAACAAAATGGTAAAAGGTTCTTGGTCCCGCGTGCTTTCCGCCGTGGACCACTTGAACCCCTCCTTGGTGCGTTGTATGACAAACCTCGATTGGTTTGTGACGGATTTTTCCACCAACGATTCCGAGGACGACTATTCCGACGACACTTGGAACTACAACTTCAACAACAAGCAGATGACCAACGCGTCGGACATCCTTGACTACTGCCAAGCGCACGGCATCAAAGTTGCCTTCGGCGTTTGGAACGTCATCGGCAACGCGGACCCCGACCTTGACATCTACGGCATGATCCCCAACGCATCCGCCGACCCTCGCTGGGCAAAGATGTGCGCCGATTTGATGGAATATTTGGTAAAAGTCAAGGGATATACCTGCATTCAATGGTTTGTCAACACCAACGAGCCTAACGTGATCGGCAAGGTGGGCACTTCCAAAAACGCCTATAATACGGCGGAAAAGTGGATGCAAGGCGTCAAAAACGTCAGAAGCGCCCTTGATGCGGTGGGCTTGAAGGACGTTTCCATCATCGGTGGCGATACGACCACCATCCTTGCTTCGCAGATCTATTTGCCTCAAGCCGCGGACGAACTTTCGGACATCTTGGACAACTACGGCGTGCACCTTTACGTCAACAACAACCAGATCGAGGACGGCTCGTATGAAAAATCCGTTCGTAAGCTGTACGCTGACGTCAAAAAGCACGACGGCGACCTCGGCAAGACCAAGCAAATGCACATTTGGGAAGCCGGTCTTCTTACCGGTAAGAATTCCACCACCGACTGCAACGAGTTGATCATGACTTACGGTTACGGTTTGCGTATGGCGGATTATACCGTGCAAAGCATCAACGCGGGCATCAACGGCATCGTCTATTGGGATCTGGATGACGCAATGCACTTTATGTACAACGAAAACAGCACCAACGCAAAAGAGTGGGGCATGTTCTCCACCCTCGCAACGGCTGAGATAGGCAAGCAGGAATACCGTCCGTGGTACTATTCCTCCGTCCTTCTTACCAATCTTTTGCGCCCGGGCAACACCGTTTACGGATGCAGGAACCTGCCCAAGGGGGTGCGTTCCCTCGCCACCGTAAGCGCCGATAGGACCAAGGGCGGCGTGGTGGTGGTCAACAACTCCGCAAAGGTCATCACGCAAGAAATGATGCTGGATGAGGAACTTAAGACGGAAGGCAAGCTTTACGTCTATCTGTACAATGAAAAGACGCTCAAACTCGATGAAAACGGTTTCGTCGCGCCAAATTACGTGATCGACGGCAACTTGAACGACAGGATCAAGTTGACGATACCCAAAAACACCGTTTTGGTCGTTTCGACGGAGAGGATTTAGCCTATGAAAACAGCAATTGTTATTTGTTTGATCGTATTACTTACGTTCGGCTGCGGGCTTGTTATCTACGGCGGTATCACGGATGCTTCCATCTCCGAAGTTGCAATCGAAACGGCGCCCAAAACGGGTGAGATCGGCGCTTTTTCCGCAGTCACGCCGGCAAACAACGCCACGTTGACTTCCATTCCGGCATTTACTTGGACGGAAGCGGAAAACGCGGATACCTATACGCTTGAGATCGCATCTAACGATGAGTTTGACATCGCGGACGATTACTACATCGTAAAATCGGGCATCACGACCACGACGTTTAACCTCCAAGCCGATTTTAAAAAGGACAAGCACTATTTCTGGCGCGTTACCGCCAAAAACGAGGATCATTCCGAATTGATTTCCGGCGATGCCTTGACCTTCTTCTATCAGGCAACGTTGTACGACGAGATCCCCGTTTCCATCGGCTATGCCGATGAATGGAAGGTGCACGAAGTAGGTTCCAAGGCGACCGTATCTTTGGATCACAACAGCTTCTTCGGAGAGAAGGGCAACGCTGAGGATATGGCAGCCAAAAAGGACTCTTTGCGCATTTCCTTCGATAGTGAGGATACGCAGCGTGGGCCAGAGTACGTGGAGTCCAACGGCTGGGTGGTCGTCACCCGCAGTTTGGAAGCGGAATTCTACGGCCCTGACGCCTTCTACTTCAACTTCTATTATTCGGGCAATGACGCAACGGCGTACTTCCGTTTGATCGATGAAGACAACGAATATTGGTACGCCCCCATCAAGCTTGCGGTCAACGCCAAGCAAACCATCATCATGCGCATCAGCGATTTTACCCTTCGTACCAAAGGTACGCCGGTGGTGAACGAGCAATTCGATTACCATTACTTAAAGAGTATGGAGATCGTTTTCGAGCGCGTGGACGGCGACGGCGTGGCGTATTTTGGCAACCTGAAGGCGATCAAGTACGAAAACTATCAAGATATGGTCATCGACAGCCTTGATTTTGATCGCGAAGGCTATACCTACACTAATGACAGCGCGTATTTTAACTTTGAAAGGACAGTTGGCGACGAGGGCGATAGCTTTACCTACGCCTTTACCACCAGGACGGGCGTTCCGGACAACCAAAAGGGCTACGGCTTCGTTAAGATGTACGTCAACAAGATCCTTGCTTCCAGTGACGCCTTCTCTTTCAACGTGGGATTCTTCAACGCGGATCATACCGCAATGACCGATAAGAGCTTCAATTTCCTCCTACGCATTGTGGAAGAGGACAACGACGTTTGGACCTTTAAGATCCTTGCCAAGGATATCCCCGCGGACGGCAACCTCCTCGTTCCGTTCTCGGCGTTCCTGCTCTCGGAATTCAAAGGCGACGGCATTAGGCAATTCTATTACATCAAGCAATTCCAGTTTGGTTTGAACAACCGTTACAGCAACGGTGAAATCACGATCAGCAACTTTGATATCGTGTTGCTTTCCGACAAGGTGGAAGACCTTTACAAGAGCACGGTCAGCGCCGACGGCATGATCGATGAGTTTGAAAATTACGAAAGCGTCGTGGACGTTTATTATAAGTGGGAGCCCACAACGGCAAACAAGGACGAGCAAATCTCGCTTTACAGCGAATCCGCTTTGGGCAGAGACAACCACGCCGCAAGGTTCTACTACAAGACCGACCTTTCCGACGCGGCTTATGTAACGCACTTTGATTCCGTGGAAGGATACAGCGCCATTGAATTCTACGCCAGAGACGTTTCCAACGGCTCCTTTAAGGCGACGATGACGGTTTATCTGATCGGCGGTCCCAACGAGCTTTACAGTTACGAACTCAAAAACATCGATAAGGAATGGATCAATTATGTGATCCCCATTTCCGAGTTCAACATCACGGCGGATTCCTTTGGCTCGCAGCACATCACCTGTGAGAACATCACGGGCATTGCGCTTGCCTTCAAGTACTCCTTCACCAGACCGGAATATGCTTCGGGCAGCTTTGTCAGCGTGGATAAGATCCGCTTCTCCAACGCTACCGAAGTTGCCAAGACGGAGCTTTCCGGTAAGATCAAGATGGCGCAGGACAACACCAAAGCGATGATCAGTGATTTTGATACGGACAACGCAGACGTGGTATGGAGCAAGAAGGAAGATACGGGCTTATCTCAAAGTGAGGTCGCGTCCAACACCGCGGCTACCATCAACACCGAGCAAACGGCGTCCGGCGAGGGCAGGTCGCTGCAACTTGCGTACAAGACGAGGATGGTCGCGCCGTATTGCGCTTACATGGTTGTTGACAGCGGCGTTACGGCAAAGGGCTTGACCTTGCTTTTGAAGGGCGACGGTCGTGCTGATACTTATGTAGAAGTCATCGTGTACGTCAACAACAAGGCGTATAAGAAGAGGATCGACGTTGCCACTTCCGGTTGGAACTATTACTCCATCGGCTTCTCCGAGTTTAAGTACAACGGCACTTCGGAAGGTATTTCCGCGTCCTCGGTGGGTGAGATCACGCAGATCGCTTTGTACATCAAAAACTATGCTGCAAGCGACTATTATGCCGGGACCCTTTACCTGGATGAAATTTACTTCGATAACACGATCACGACCAGCACGAACACGGTGACGGCGTACGTATAAAGGCAGGCAGAACTATGAAACTGAACAAATACGATAAAAACCCTATCTTGACCGCAAAAGGTGATTCCTGGGAGGGCCTTTGCGTTTTGAACCCCGCAGTCGTATACGACGAGGCGGATAAGGAATTTAAGATGCTTTACCGCGCGGCGGGCAACGACAAGACGCACCATATTTACTTGGGGCTTGCGGTCAGCAAAGACGGCTTCAACTTTACGCGCGTTTCGGACAAGCCCGTGCTTTCGCCCGATTTGGACGGACCGGACGGCGGTTGCGTGGAAGACCCGCGTCTTGTGAAGATGGGGGACTACTATTACTTGACTTACGCTTCGCGTACCTTTGCGCCGGGGCAGTATTGGAGGGCGGATTGCGGCTACTTCGGTTTTCAGCCGCAGGAAGGCCCAACGATGCTTATCAACAACAATAGTTTTACCAGCCTTGCGGTCAGCCGTGACCTCAAGAGTTGGAAAAAACTCGGACGCATCACGGACAGCAGGCTTGACGACCGCGACGTTTACATCTTCCCCGAAAAGGTGGGCGGCAAGTACGTCCGTCTTTCCCGTCCGATGGAATGGTGCGGCGAAGGCTTCAAAAACGCCAATCCCGCCATTTGGATCGCTTTTTCGGACGACCTCATGGAATGGGGCAAGCCCGAACTTTTGATGCAGGGCAAGGAATGGTGGGAGGAAGCCAAGATCGGCGGTTCCACACCTCCCGTGAAGTGCAAGTACGGCTGGCTTTTGTTGTACCACGGCGTAGCCAAAAAGGACGGCGCTTATCGCGTGGGTGCGGTGATCCTTGACGAGAAGGACCCCACCAAGATCCTCGCGCGTACCAAAAACTTCGTGATGGAGCCGGAATTCCCGTTTGAAACGGACGGCTATTACAACGGTTGCGTCTTCCCGACGGGCATCGTGGTCAAGGACGGCGTAATGTACGTTTACTATGGCGCGGCGGATAAGTTCGTCTGCGTGGCGACGGCTCCCTTTGAGGAGTTTTGCGATCAAGTTTATAAAGAGGGAAAACTATGAAAAAAATTGCCATAGCGATCATTCTTATACTGTGCGTTGCAACTTGCGCGATGTTGTCGGCTTGTTCCGGCAAGTATCGTTACGAGCCGCTCGACGCGACGGTCAGATATTTGACCAACGTTGCGGGGGAGACCATCACCCTTTCTTCGGGGAGGGAAGTCATTTCCGAAAACGTGGTTTATCATTCCGAGTCCGTTAAGACGGGCGACGTCTTGACCCCGCCGGAGATCGCTCCCAAAAGAGTCGGGTATGACTTTGCCGGTTGGGCGGAGGATAAGGCAGGCACCAAGCTTTACGATTTTACTCAACCCGTGACGGGAAGTTTGAACCTCTACGCAAAGTGGGATCGTTCCGCCGATGCGGAGACCGCGCTTGAGTACACCGAGCCCACCTTGTCCTTTGTTGAAAAGATCGATGAAAGCAGCGCCTTTACGCTGACGGGGGTGTGCAATCAACCCATCAGCGGCGGTTCTGTGGATCTGACTACGGCGGGCATCAACCGTTTGACGGCAAAAGCCACCGACGTCAGGGAATATTTGAATTACACCCGCGCGAGCGCTACCACCATCGATTCCGCCGTTTATCAAGCCGGACAGGTGAAAGTGACCTTTACGGCGTACGGGTCGCAAAACGAGGTTTCCGTCAACGTCAACAACGTTACTTCCTCTTATAATTTCACGGATAGTTCCGCCACCAGCGGCATTGACGAAGGTACCTTTGAAACCAAGGCAAGACGCTACGAATCGACGGATTACCCCTCTTACAAGGTGATCTTGGCGGGTTCTTCCTCTATGGAGAATTGGAGCGAATCGGGCTACGATATGGCGCCCGTCACCACCAAAAACGTGGGTATCGGCGGTTCGGCAACCGAACATTGGAACAACGGCTTGGCGCAGCGCTTGATCATCCCGTACAATCCGCGCGCCGTGGTCTTCTACCTTGGCATCAACGATATCATCAACTACGGCAAGTCGGCTGCCGCCACCACCACGGGGCTGCAAAACTTGTTCACGTATATCCACGAGCGTTTGCCTGAAACGGCGATCTACTTCATCTTGATCAACCACGTTCCCGGTTATACGCAACATAAGACCAAGATCACGACGACAAATAATAATATGAAAGCGTTCGCGGCGGAAAACGATTACGTAAACATCATCGACGCCGGCAGCGTGCTGGAAAAGGCAAGCGGCAACTATTCCGAAGCGTACTTCTTAAAGGACGGTTTGCATATGAGCCTTTGCGGCTATCAGCTGTGGGGCGCCGTGGTGAAAAACACCTTTATCGCGCGCGAAAAGGAGATTTACGGCAATGATTGAGCATAAGGTTGACATGTATCGCTACGAGCCCGAGCTTCAAGCCATCATCGCAAAGCAGGGCAAAGATTGCGACGTGCTGTTTTACGGCAGCAGTACCTTCGGTATTTGGAAGAGTATCGAAGAGGAATTCAAAGCGTATAAAGCCATCAACGCGGGCTTCGGCGGTTCCACCTCGGACGAAGCGTTGTTCCACTATGAAAGGGTCGCCAAGCCCTTTGCGCCCAAGGTGGTTTTGTGGTACTACGGCGACAACGAGCCGGTGTGCTCCTATACCGTGGAAGAGACCAAAGAGCTGTTCCTCGCAACTTGGAACAAGTTTTTGGCGGATTTCCCCGGCGTGAAGATCGTCACCATCGCCACCAAAACGAGTTTTGCGAGGGATGAATACAAAGATTTTGTCCGCGAACTTAATGCTTGGCAAAAGGCGCAGGCGGAAAAACTTCCGTACCTGACCTACATCGAAACGGCTGATATCTGCAAGGACAAAAACGGGGAGTACATCTTCTCGCATTACCTTGACGATAAGCTGCACTTCGGCCCCGAGGGCTACAAGATCCTCGGCGCGAGAGTGAAAGGCGTCCTGGACGCGTTATGATCCTCGTTAGGGAAGAGGAAAGAGACAAGGCGGAGAAGGCAAAGAACAGGCTGCTCGCCGTTTATATTGCGATCGCGTGCTTGTTTGTGGCCGCCGCGCTCCTTCTCTTGTTCCTTTCGCCCGACGACTATAGGCCTTATATGATCGGGACGATCTTCATCACGATCGCATTCGGCTTTTATTCGGTGTTTTTCTTTTCGGTGCAATTCGATTGCGCCTTAAAGAGATATCGCTTGCTTGAAAAGGTGCTTGGCGCTCTGCCGGAAAAGGAATACGGCGTTTTCCTCGGGGAAGACGATCCGCTTACCTACGAAGGCGTTGAAATGCGCACGTTGCGCTTTGAAGTGCTGGGCAGCGAGCGAGTAGTCCATTTGTTGCAAGGAGAGCTTTCCTTGCAAAGCGGGACGAAATATTTGTTGGAGATCCACGCCGGAGTGCTTGTGGAGATAGGAGAATGCAATGAAAAAGCGTTTTCTTGATTCCTTGCCCTCCGATTGGGTAAAATACCTTATCATCGTCATCGTATCGGTGGTGTTGTGGGTTTGGGTGTTCGGCTTGTACCACGCGCCGAAAGAGACGGAAAAACTGGAAGTCTTTTTCGCGGGAGAAGTCAAAGATCACAGCTTCGAGGACGTGGCTGCAAAAGCGGTGGACGGGGTGAAAAAAGTCACTTTGTCGGTGGCGTACCCTTGGTGGGGCAACGCCTTTGATGAAAAGTACTCCGTCGTCGCTTTGACCGCTTCCGACGTGGTGATCGTGCCCAAGGAGATCGCAAAGGATACCGATTGCAAACGCGCCTTTGCCGAGCTTTCGGGGATGGGCGAGCCCTTCGTGCAGGAAGGCGTGCAATACGGCGCGTACCTATCAAAGGAACGCAAAGAAGAATTGAGCGCTTACTTCAAATTCGAGTATGAAAACTACGTGGTTTTCGCGGTGGCTTCATCCTTGAATTCGGGGCAGGCGACGGACCATTCCTTCAAGCTGATAGAATGGTTGTTGGGGTAATATGTTTAAGTATAAGGGACTCAAAGTAAAGGAAAGCGACGCAGCGCTTCCCAAGACGAGAAAAGAACTCTTTAAGACCATTGTCAAAGACGACTTTTATCTTCTTGCCGAACTTAGCTTGCTGATGTTCCTTTTCTCCCTTCCTCTCGCGGGCGCCTTTATCGGTGAAATACTGATGATCGGCGGCGCGGCAAACAAGGATGCCTCCACCGTGTTTTCGATCTGCTTCTATTGCGGGCTCATCGAAATACCCTTTTGGGGCTTAAGGTACCTTGCGCGTTACGCGGCGTTCGGCGTGATGAAAAAGAGGGCGCACAACGAAGCGGGCTATATCAAGGAACTCTTCTTCGGGTTCTTGAAGAAGGGGGCGCTTCGCGGCTTCCTCGCCGGGTGCGTCTTGGGGCTTGCGGTCTTCGCGTGGCAGACGGCGTCCGTGTTTGTGATTGCCTACAACGCCAATACCTGGATCAAGGGGCTTGGCATCGGCGCCACGACGCTCCTCTTTATGCTTGCGTACGGCGCGGTGGAATACTTCCTCTCGGTGGACAACTTCTACCGATTGAAGTTTGGAGGAGCCTTGAAAAACGGGTTTTCCTTTGCCGTGATGCACTTCCCGCTGACCCTTTTATACTTTGCGGTCACGATGGGGTTGCCTTTCGGCTTAACGCTGCTTTCCACTTGGGCGCTCCTTGGCGTGGCGGCGGTGTTTGCCTTGTGGGGGGATGGCCTTACGGTGCTTGCGGTGACCTTATTCAGTCACTCGCTGTTTGATAAGTATATAAATTCGGTGTATTACACCGACTATATAAATAAAGGTTTGGCGGCTCAAACAGAGCCGATAAACGAAAAGGAGAAGGATAATGGCTGATTTATTGCTCGAAAACATCTACAAGGTTTATGAAGGCGGCGTGCGCGCCGTTTCGGATTTCAACCTCAAGATCGCGGACAAAGAATTCGTGGTTTTCGTCGGCCCGTCCGGTTGCGGCAAAAGTACGACGCTCAGGATGATCGCGGGATTGGAGGAGATCACTTCGGGTAGTCTCTTCATCGGCGGTTCCAAAATGAACGACGTCGAGCCCAAGGATAGAAACATCGCGATGGTGTTCCAAAACTACGCGCTCTATCCTCATATGACGGTTTTCCAAAACATGGCTTTCGGTTTGAAACTGCGCAAAGTCAACGCCAAAGAGATCGAAAAGAGGGTCAAAAACGCGGCGGCGATCCTTGGCATTACCGACCTTCTCGCAAGAAAGCCCAAGGCGCTTTCCGGCGGTCAAAGGCAGAGAGTGGCGCTTGGCCGCGCCATCGTGCGTGAGCCCAACGTATTCCTTTTGGACGAGCCGCTTTCCAACCTCGACGCCAAACTCCGCGTGCAGATGAGGGCGGAGATCACCAAGTTACATAAGCGTCTTGCCACCACCTTTATTTACGTTACGCACGACCAAACCGAGGCAATGACTATGGGCGACCGCATCGTCGTTATGAAGGACGGGTTCATCCAGCAGGTGGATTCCCCCGCGACGCTTTACGAGCAGCCCAGAAACGTGTTCGTCGCAACCTTCTTGGGTTCGCCGCAAATGAACATTTTCGAGGCGAATTTGGTGGAAGATAAGGGGCTTGGCATCGCTTTTGGCGAAGGGCATACCGCGTCTTTCCCCGAAACCAAGGCAAAACAACTTTCCGACAGGCAGTACATCGGTGAGCGCGTGCTTTTCGGTGTCCGCCCGGAAAACATCAAACTCGCGTCTTCCGGCATCAAAGCAAAGGTGGACGTCGTGGAGCACCTCGGCAGCGAAACCATCATTTACGCCGAAGTTGCGGGGCTTGATTCCAACGTTATCGTGAAGATCCCCACCGATTACGACATCGTCGAAGGCAAGGAGCTCTTCCTCTCCTTCGATATGGACAAGGCGCACCTCTTTGACGCCGAGACCAAGCAGTCCATTATGGGCGTGCCCGACGTAAATCGCGTACCGTGCTCGGTGGAAGGGGACGACCTCGTGCTTAACGGCACCCGCGCCGCGCTTCCCGAGTCGATCCGTCAAAAGTTCTTTGACTTCACGCTCCGCGATCTTTCCGAGATACGCGTTCCCGCGACGGAAGTTCGTTTGGAGCCCGCGCCCGACAGCATCCACATCAAAGCCAAGGTGGACTTTACCGTGCAGGGCAACGATTGCATCGCTTTCTACGTAAACAGCGACGCCAAGGACGGGTACTTCGTTTTCCGCATCAAGACGTCTTACTTTGAAAAGAAGATGGAAGAACAGGGCGCTAAGTCACTTTCCAAAGTGATCCCTGCCGCAGGCGATGAAATGGATCTGTACGTGCCTTTCTCCGAGATCACATTCCACGGCAAAGACGGCTTGCGCTTGAATTCCCGCGAGAAGGTCTCCGACAACACCGCAGATTGCGTGGTCACGACCAAAAACGGCAAGACGACGGTGAAATTGGCTGGCAACAGCTTGGTTTACGACGACCTCGGCGTAGCGGACGGCGATTACAAGATCAAGCTTATTTCGGATAAGATCGGTTTCGTGTACGACAAAAAGTACGCCAAAAAGAACAAAGTCGAGTACGTGCCCGCCGCAAACGCGGTTTCCGCCAAGGCGTACGACGAAGATAGGCTCGGCGACAAAAACGCCGTGTTCTGCGCCGTTAAGGGCTTTGACAACTACGTGACGGCGGTCATCCCGGCAACCTTCTCGGTTTATAAGATGCCGGTGTTTAAGCTCGTTATAGGCAAGGATAGCTTTGAATTGATCAAAAAATAAAAAAAGAGGAACAGGATATGAGAGACGTAAAAGTATTATTTGAAACTTGGAAAAGCAACGTAAAAGAAAAAGAGCTCTTGGATGAACTCTTAGCCATTGAAAGCGACCAAAACAAGGTTTCGGACGCCTTCTACCGCGATTTGGAGTTCGGCACGGGCGGCTTACGCGGTGTGCTTGGCGCGGGCACCAACAGAATGAACGTTTACACCGTGGGCAAGGCTACGCAAGGTCTTGCCGATTACGTGGTAAAGCACTTTGAGCCCAAAGCGCGCGTCGTTGCCATCAGCTACGATTCGAGGATCAATTCCGACGTCTTCGCCAAGAGAGCGGCGGCGATCTTTGCGGCAAACGGCATTAAAGTTTATTTGTACAAGACCTTGATGCCCACGCCGTGTTTGTCCTTTGCCGTGCGTCGTTTGGGCGCCGCGGCGGGCGTTATGGTGACGGCGTCGCACAACCCCGCAAAATACAACGGTTACAAGGTGTACGGCTCGGACGGTTGCCAGATCACTGAAGACGCGGCAAACGAGACCCTCGCGCTCATTGAAAAGACCGACGTTTTTGACGACGTTAAGATCGTTGACTTCGACAAAGCCCTTCAATCCGGCGCCATTGAGTACATCAAGGACGAAATTTTGACCGAGTTCATCGAAAGGGTCAAAAAGGAATCCGTCCTCGGCGGGGAAAAGGCGGATAGAAGCGCAAGCATCATCTATACGCCGCTCAACGGCACGGGCCTCGTCCCCGTGACGAGAATCCTTAAGGAAACGGGCTTTAAAAACGTCAAGATCGTCAAGGAGCAGGAATTCCCCGACGGTCATTTCCCGACTTGCCCGTACCCCAACCCCGAGATCAGGGAAGCGTTGGAACTCGGCTTGCGTTACGCAAAGGAGAACAACGCAGATATCTTGATCGCCACCGACCCCGATTGCGACAGGGTGGGCATCGCCGTCAAAAACAAGCAGGGCGACTTCACCCTCTTGACGGGCAACGAAACGGGCTTCCTTCTTTTGGATTTTATCGCGTCGATGCGCATTAAAAACGGCATTATGCCCAAAGATCCCGTCTTCGTTAAGACCATCGTCACCAGCGACCTTGCGGAAAAGATCGCTCAAAGTTACGGCATCCGCACCGTCAACGTTTTGACCGGGTTTAAGTACATCGGCGAGCAGATCGGTCTGTTGGAAAAGAAGAACGCGGCGGATTCCTACATTCTCGGTTTTGAGGAGAGCTACGGTTATTTGACCGGTTCGTACGTGCGTGATAAGGACGCCGTGGACGGCGTGTTTATGATCGCCGAAATGTTTGCCTATTACCGCGCAAAGGGCATCTCCCTTTTGGACAAATTGCAAGAAATATACGACAAATTCGGGCATTACGTCTCCACCCTTGAAAGCTTTGCGTTCGAAGGGCAGGAAGGCTTCGTGAAGATGAAAAACATCATGGACGACTACAGAAAAGCGACCGAAGTCGAAGGCAAAAAAGTCGTCACCAAAAAGGACTATTCGCTCGGCATCGACGGGTTGCCCAAGTCCAACGTTTTGAAATTTACCTTCGAAGACGGCGGCACGATGGTGGTGCGTCCTTCCGGTACGGAACCCAAACTCAAGATCTACAGGTGCCAGATCCAAAAGTAAAAACGCAAAAGAGGGGGCTCGCTTGAGCCCCTTTTTTTAACGTAAAACGCATTTTTTGAAAATAATTTCGTCAAAAATCATCAATAACGGCAAAAACGCAAGACATAATTAAAAAAAAGTATTATAATTATCAAAGAATATTTATCCTGAGGGGAAATATGTTAGAACTGAAAAACGTTTCATTCGCCGTTCCGGAGGAAAAGGGCAAGGATAAAGAGATCGTCAAGGACGTCTCTTTGAAGATCGAAGACGGCAAGCTCGTCGTGATCACCGGTCCCAACGGAGGCGGCAAATCCACGCTTGCCAAGTTGATCATGGGCATTGAGAAGCCCACGTCCGGCAAGATCCTTTTCAACGGGGAGGATATTACCGATCTTTCGGTGACCGACCGCGCGAAGAAGGGCATCTCTTTTGCGTTTCAACAGCCCGTCAAATTCAAAGGTTTGAAGGTTTTGGATCTTCTTCGTATCGCAAGCGGCAAAAAGCTTGCCGTCGGTGACGCCTGCAAGTATCTTTCCGCCGTCGGTCTTTGCGCCCGCGATTACATCGATCGCGAGCTGAATTCCAGTTTGTCCGGTGGGGAACTTAAGCGCATCGAGATCGCGCAGATCTTATCCCGCGCGACGTCGCTTTCCATTTTTGACGAGCCGGAAGCGGGTATCGACCTTTGGAGCTTCAACAATTTGATCAAGGTTTTCGAAGGGATGCGTCGCGACGTTCAGGACCGTTCCATCATCATCATTTCGCACCAAGAGCGCATTTTGAACATCGCGGACGAGATCGTCGTCATCGGTGGCGGTAAGGTGGACCGCAAGGGCTCCAAAGAGGAGATCTTGCCCACCCTTTTGGGCTCCGCTAGCGTTTTGAATTTCTGCACGGGCACAGCAGGGGAGGAAGAAGTATGAAGTTTGACGAAATACAGCTCCGCTTGCTGGAAGAAGTTGCGGAATTGCACGACGTGCCGGAGGGCGCGTACAACATTCGTTCCGATTCTCAGGCGATCGGGCGCCGTTCCACCGATCATATCGTTATCACTTCCAAAAAGGACGTCAGCGGTATTGATATCGAGATCAAGCCGGGCACCAAAAACGAAAGCGTTCATATCCCCGTCGTTTTGACGAAGAGCGGTTTGAAAGAAGTGGTCTACAACGATTTTTACGTCGGCGAGGACGCGGACGTTTTGATCGTGGCAGGCTGCGGCATCGACAACTGCGGCGCAGGGGATTCACAGCACGACGGCGTGCACCGCTTCTTTTTGAAAAAAGGGGCAAAGGTCCGTTACGTTGAAAAGCACTACGGCTCCGGAAACGGTGTCGGAAAGCGCATCTTGAACCCCGTCACCGAGGCGTATCTTGATGAAGGCGCCGAAATGACGATGGAAATGGTGCAGATCAAAGGCGTGGACGATACCGAGCGCAAAACCATTGCCAAACTAAAAGAGAACGCAAAGCTCGTCGTGCGGGAACGTTTGATGACGCACGACAATCAAAACGCCGTCAGCGCTTACGAAGTCGTCCTCGATGGGGAAGGCTCCAGCGCGGACGTGGTTTCCCGTTCCGTCGCAAGGGATGATTCCTTCCAAAAATTCGACGCCAAGATCGTGGGCAACGCGCCTTGCTACGGCCATACGGAATGCGATTCCATCATTATGAACAACGGCAAGATCCTCGCAGTGCCCGGCTTGCAGGCAAACCACGTGGACGCATCGCTCTTGCACGAAGCGGCGATCGGAAAGATCGCGGGGGAGCAACTTGTCAAGCTGATGACCCTCGGGCTTACCGAGCAGGAAGCGGAAGAACAGATCATCAACGGATTCTTGCGTTAAGAAAGGATTTATATCACGTATAAAGACTTTCTTTGAGGATTGCGTTTTGTCGCCTTGACGGGCGAAGAAATAGCCGATATAATAACTTTATCGAGGTAAAGGATATGTACAAAATCATTACGAAAAAAAGTTTGAATCCTACCGTTACGATGATGGAGATCGAGGCTCCCCTCGTTGCCAACAAGGCAAAAGCGGGGCAGTTCATCATCCTTCGCGTGGACGAAGAGGGGGAGAGGATCCCTTTGACCATCGCCGGCACCGATAAAAAGACCGGCGGCGTTAAGATCATTTTCCAAATCGTCGGCGCGACGACGGAAAAGCTCAACCACAAAAAGCAGGGCGAATTCATTGAGGATTTCGTCGGTCCGCTTGGCACCCCCACCGAGATCGAGGGGCTTAAAAAGGTTTGCGTCATCGGCGGCGGCGTCGGTTGCGCCATTGCTCTTCCGGTAGCGGAAGCGCTTCACGCCCAGGGCACCGAAGTTACGAGCATCGTGGGCTTCCGTAACAAGGACCTTTTGATCCTTGAAGACGAGTTCAAAGCCTGCTCGGACAAGCTTGTCGTTATGACGGACGACGGCTCCTACGCTCGCCACGGCAACGTTACCGTACCTTTGAAGGAAATGCTTGACGCGGGTGAAAAGTTCGATATGATCATCACCATCGGTCCGCTTATTATGATGAAGTTCGTCACCTTGACCGCAAAGCCGTACGGCGTGCCCGTCACCGTTTCGATGAACCCGATCATGATCGACGGCACGGGGATGTGCGGCGGTTGCCGTTTAACGTTGAACCAAGACGGAAAGCGCGTCACCAAGTTCGCTTGCGTGGACGGCCCTGATTTCAACGGTTACGAAGTGGATTTTGACGAGGCGATGTCGCGCGGAAGGACTTATTTTGACTTCGAGCGCAAAGCGCATGAAAAAGTCTGCAATCTCTTCAAGGGGGTGTGATGTATGCCTAATATGAATCCCAAGAAAAACGAAATGCCCACGCAGCCGGCGGCTGTGCGCGCTCACAATTTCAGCGAAGTTGCTCTCGGTTACGAAGAGAGCGTCGCCGTTGACGAAGCCAACCGTTGTTTGAACTGCAAAACGATGCCTTGCGTATCGGGTTGCCCGGTCAACATCCATATTCCCGAGTTCATTGCCAAAATCAGAGAGATGGATTTTGAGGGCGCGTATAAGATCATTACGCAAACTTCCTCTTTGCCCGCTGTTTGCGGCCGTGTTTGCCCGCAGGAAACGCAGTGCGAAAGCAAGTGCGTGCGCGGCATAAAAGGGGAAAGCGTCGGTATCGGTAGGCTGGAAAGGTTCGTTGCCGATTATCACAACACTTATTCCAAGGAAGCTCCCGAAGTCCCCGTTCCCAACGGGCACAAAGTGGCTGTTATCGGTTCGGGTCCGTCCGGCTTGACTTGCGCCGGCGACCTTGCCAAAAAGGGTTACAAAGTGACGGTCTTCGAGGCGTTGCACCTCGCGGGCGGCGTGCTGGTTTACGGCATCCCCGAATTCCGTCTTCCCAAGAGCATCGTCAAGAAGGAAGTGGAAACCTTGAAAGCGCTTGGCGTGGAAGTGATGACCAACGTGGTCATCGGCAAGACGCTCACGGTGGACGAGCTGTTCCAAATGGGCTTTGAAGCGGTGTTTATCGGCTCCGGCGCGGGTCTTCCCAACTTTATGAACATCCCCGGCGAATCCTTAAAGGGCGTTTACTCCGCAAACGAGTTTTTGACCAGAAGCAACTTGATGAAGGCGTATAAGGAAAACCCCGATACTCCCATCATGAAGGGCGGCAAAGTGGCTGTCGTCGGTGGCGGTAACGTGGCGATGGACGCGGCGCGTACGGCGCTTCGCCTCGGCGCGGAAAAGGTTTACATCGTCTATCGTCGTTCGATGGAGGAGCTCCCCGCAAGAAAGGAAGAAGTGGAGCACGCCATCGAAGAAGGCATCGAATTCCGTCTTTTGACCAACCCCATCGAGATCCTCGGCTATCACAACGACGCCGACCCGCGCGACCCCAAAAACGGCTTCGTTACGGGCATCCGCTGCATCCAAATGCAACTTGGCGAGCCTGATCAAAAGGGCAGAAGGCGCCCCGTACCCATTGAGGGTTCGGAATTCGACATTGATCTCGACGTCGTCATTATGGCGATCGGAACCTCGCCCAACCCGCTTCTTAAGAACACCACGGAAGGTCTTGACGTCAATTCGCACGGCGGCATCATCGTAAACGAGGATGGGCTCACCTCCCGCGTGGCGGTTTACGCCGGCGGCGACGCGGTTACCGGCGCGGCTACCGTCATTTCCGCAATGGGCGCGGGCAAAGTTGCGGCAAAAGCCATCGACGAGTATTTGTCCAACAAATAAGCTTAAGTAAAAATAAAAAGTCCGAAGCGATCGCCTCGGACTTTTTTTATTGATCAACGGTTTAATTTTCGCTGTTTTCGGAAGCTGTGGTTTGAGCCTCGGCGGTGACGGGAACTTGCTCTGTGGGCTCCTCAGCGGGGGCTTCGACTTTGCGGGGCTTGATCTCCCAGTGCAAGGCTTTGGAAAGGCTCTTGTAGACGAGGAAGGTCACAACGCTTACGAGTGACAGGCGCAGGATGTTGAAGGGTAACACCGCCGCAGACAGGTAAATCAGGTAGAAGTTTTCCCTTGTGATGCTGTGATACAAAGGCTTGCAGAAGACGTTGATCAGAGTGTCAAAGTTTCCGCCAAAGTAGAATTGAACGTAGAAGGGGATGGAAACAAACCTATTGAGAAGGATCGCGCCGAGAGTGGAAGCCACGGTACCGGTGATCAATGCGATCACAGCGGTCTTTCTGGTCTTTTTGCGATAGTAGATGATGGACGCCGGCAAAACGTACAGGATGCCAAGAACCATGTCGGTGAGTTCGCCAACAAAGGCGGTGGCTGTGAAGGGGAACTTCAACAAGCATTTTAAAACGATCACCAAAACACCCGCTACCGGTCCCAGCGAGAAGCCTGCGAAGATGGCGGGGAGCTCCGAAAACTGCATATCAAGGAAGCTGGGGAACATAAAGGGAAGACTGAATTTGGCGAACATATACAAAATGAAAGATATGCCCGTCAGAACAGCCAGCTTCGTGATGTATGCCGGAGTGATTTTTTTGCCGAAATTTTTCAACGTGTCTTTTGCGCTCATAAGTCGCCTCCTAAAAAAATGTGCTCCGACACAAATCGGGGCGCAAAAAGACAATAAAAAAGAACATTTTGCTTCATCCGGACTATACCGTCGGTGCAGGAACCGCCCCTGCTCAACCCTCGCGGGCTCGTGGACTATACCACCGGTGGAGAATTGCACTCCGCCCTAAAATGTATCTGACTATACTTTAGCCCCGCGTCAAAAGAATGTCAAGAAAAATTCGAGATTTTTCAAAAAATTCTCAAAGGCGCAAAATCGTTGCCATTTTTTGTGAAAATCGCTATAATCAAGGTATGGAGATCATTACAAAGACAAGGGAAGAAACCATCGCTGCGGCAAAGGAATTCGCGGCAAAGTTGCAAGGCGGCGACGTCGTGCTTCTTACGGGGGAACTCGGCGCGGGCAAGACCACTTTCACCAAGGGCGTCGCGCTTGCTTTGGGCGTCAAAGAACCCGTCACTTCGCCTACCTTTACCATCATCAAAGAGTACGAAGGGGATACTCTTGCTTTGTATCATATGGATATGTACCGTCTTTCGGGGGATATCACCGAACTGGGGCTGGAAGAATACCTTGGCAAAAAGGACGGCGTATGCGTGGTGGAATGGTGCGCGACGCGCGATTTCCACGCCCGCGTGTTTGAAATTTCGTTGGAGTACTTTGGAGAAGGGCGCAAGATAACCTTTTCCGAGCCAAAAAACGTATAGGAGCGGTTATGAAAGGGTTGATCCTTGACACAACGTTAAAGAGATCGTACGTCGCGGCGTTTGACGGCGAAAGGGAAGCGATCGTTTATTTTGACGCGGCGCTTTCCACGCAATCTTCTTTGATACCCGCTTGCAAAAAGGCTCTTGCCGAGCTATCCATCGAGCAAAAGGACCTTGACGGCGTTGCGGCGGTGGTCGGCCCCGGCTCTTTTACCGGCATCCGTATCGGCGTTACCTTTGCAAACGCCGTATGCTTTGCGCTTTCGCTTCCGCGGTTTGCCTTGACTTCCTTTGACGTGATGCGTTCCGTCCGTCCGAACGCCAAGTGTTTTGCCATCGACGCCGGACACGACAGTTGTTACGCCGCGCTTAACCTCGGGGGCGCGCTCACGCAAGAAAACATCGATAAAAAGGACCTCCCCGAAGGAACGGTTTTTCAAGAAGATCTTTTGGAAGAGTTGCCCGCCGGCGCGCTTCTTGCCGCGCGCAAAGCGTTTGAGGAAAAGGAGTTTTCCGCCTGCGCTCCTACAAAGGAAACCACCTATTTGAAACCCAACTATATGCGCAAGTCGCAAGCGGAACGCATGAAGGATCAAAAGGCATGACGGAAGAATTTTTGATCAGGGAGGCGTTAGCCGCTGACGTCAAACAGATCGCGGAGATCGAAAAGGTTTCTTTCAAAACGCCGTGGAGCGAAGAAATGATCCTTTCGGAGATGAAGGAACCGCTTTCTTGCTTTTACGTGGCGGTTTTTGAGCAAAAAATCATCGGTTATTACGGTTTTTTACACATTTTGGATGAGCTGCATATATTGAATGTGGCGGTCGACCCTGCTTTCAGGCAAAAGGGCGTCGGCAACAAGCTGATCACGCATTTGACGGAAAAAGCGCGCGCCTTATCCGCTCGCGCCGTAACTCTCGAAGTGCGCGAAAGCAATCTGCCGGCAATACGTCTTTACGAAAAGTTTGGGTTTACCTCGGCAGGCGTCAGACCGCATTACTACACGGATAAGGAAAACGCGCTCATTTACTGGTTGGAGCTATAAGGAGGCAGCTATCAACTATTTGGATCACGGAAAAGGCAAGTGCCTTGTCTTTTTGCACGGTTGGGGCGGCGAAATCGCGTCCTTCCAAGGGCTTGCCGACCGACTTTTCTCCGAATTCAGAGTTGTTTTGATCGATTTGTACGGATTTGGCAAAACGCCGCATCCTCCTTTTGCTTTGACCGTCGGCGGGTACGCGGCGGGGGTAAGAGAACTTCTTGGCGAACTCGGTGTGGAAAACGCGGTGCTGGTCGGGCATTCTTTCGGCGGGCGCGTTGCCATGCGCTTGGCGGCAAACGACCGTAATTTCGCGGGGGTCGTGTTGATGGACAGCGCGGGAATTTTGCCCAGAAGGGGAATTAAATATCGCTTGAGGGTGGCGGCGTACAAAATAGCAAAGCGCTTAAAACTTAAAACGCTTCCGAAAGGAAGCGAGGATTACCGAAAACTTTCCGGCGTGATGAAGCAAACCTTTTTAAACGTGGTCAACGAAAGCAGTGAAAAGGACGCCCGCTCGATCACTGCGCCCACCTTGCTTTTGTGGGGAAGCCGGGATAAGGAAACGCCGCTTTATATGTGCAGGCGGCTCAATAAACTGATAAAAGGAAGCGAATGCGTCGTAATGGAAGGGTGCGGGCATTTTGCTTATTTGGAAAAAGCGGATCTTACCTATCGCATCTTGCGCGCCTTTCGGAGAAGAGTATGATCGCTTCCATTTTGCTCTCGGCGGGGCTTGCGTACTTCCTTTCGTTGCCATTTGCCTCGGTGCTGCAAGGGGGCGGCTACCGCTTAAAAGCGCTTCTTCGCGCGAAAAAACAATTGATCGCTTGCGCGGCGTATTTTTTGCCGGCAACGGCGGCGGAAACGGTCGTCCTTTTGACGCTTTCGCCTTTTCTCGTTGCCATTTGGACGTTCGCCTTTTATTTTACGACGGCGTCATTTGTGCTTCTTACGCATAGAAAAATGCGGATTAATATGCATTATACGCGCCGTTTGGTGCGCTTGTTGGTGCTTTCGACGGCACTATACGTCGTTGCGCTTATTTGGCTGTATTTTGCCTCGGCAAGCGGCGTTTGGGCGACGGCGCCATCTTCCGCGCCGCTTTTTGTCGTTTTATCTGCCGTTATTCTCGGTCCGATCGAAAAAGCAAACAATCATCGTTACGTAAAAAGGGCAAAGCGCGCGCTTTCGCGTGCGAACGCGACTAAAATTGGGGTGACGGGCAGTTACGGCAAAACCAGCGTCAAAAAATATCTTGAGCAGTTGCTTTCCGCAGAGTTTTGCACCTTGGCTTCGCCTGAAAACTTCAACACGCCGCTCGGCGTTGCGAAAACGCTTACGGAAGCGACGGGGCGGGAACAAATGCTCGTTTTGGAAATGGGCGCCAGGCGAAGGGGGGATATTGCCGAATTGTGCGATATCGTCCGCCCGGACGTCGGAGTGATCACGGGCATCGCCCCGCAACACCTTGAGACCTTCGGCACGATGGAAGCCGTTCTTGCGGAAAAGAACGTCCTTGCAGAAAGGGTGCCGGAAGAAGGGCTCGTGGTCTACAACTTGACCGACCCCCTCGTTAGAAAGCTTTATGAAAAACGGCGAGGCAAAAAGGTCGGCGTCGGGTACGAAAATGCGGATTATATTATTTCGGAACAGAATTTTACCTCTTGCGGATCGACTTTTACTCTTGCAAAAGGCAACGAACGGATGCGGATAGAAACCCCTTGCGTCGGAACGGCTTGCGCGATAGATATTTCCGTCGCCGCGGCGGTAGCCGTTGAACTGGGCGTTCCGTGGGAGAAGGTGGCATCTGCGGCAAAACGGTGCTATCCGCCTTCACACCGTTTTGAGGTGATAAAAAGCGGCGACGTAACGGTCATTGACGACGGTTACAACGCCAATCCCGTCGGCGCCGCCGTGGCGCTGGAGTCTTTGCGGTATTTTGAGGGGGAAAGGAAGATCGTTTACACTTCCGGCATTGTGGAACTCGGCAAAGAGGAAGAAGTCCAAAATCGCGCTTTGGGGCAAAAAATATCATCCGTCGCTTCGGTCGCCGTCGTTTGCAAAGGCAGGTACGGCGATGAAGTGGTAGAGGGGTTGGAAGAAAGAACGACGGTCTTTCGCGTGGAAAACACCAAGGAAGCTTCAGCGTTGTTTGCGAAGATATTAAAAAAGGGAGACGTGCTTTTGATCATGAGCGACCTCCCGCGCGATTATTTGTTGTAGGAGGGGGTATGAAACTCGGCGTATTATTTGGCGGAAGAAGTTACGAACACGATATTTCAATCATCACGGCGGCTGAGGTGACGGCGGCGCTCAAAGGGCGGGCGGAAATTTACCAGATCTACGCAAAAGACGGAGAATTTTACTTGGTAAAAGGTGATCTCCGCATTGAAGATTTTGCCAAAAACCGCGTTAAGAAAAGAAAACTCCTTTTTCATAAAAAAGAGGATCGTGGCGCCATCCGCGTCGGGCATAGAAAAACGGCGCTGGATTGCGTGATTTTATGCTGCCACGGCGGAGAGGGGGAGGATGGGCGCTTTTCGGCTTTGATGGAGTGCTTTGACTTGGCATATACCGCTTCTTCGCCGCTTGCTTCCGCCGTCACGATGGATAAGCGTATGACCAAGACCGTCTGCGCCGAAAAGGGGTTCAAAACGGCAAAAGGCGTCGTCGGACACCGAGGGGAAGACGTGATCGAACGGGCAAAAGCGCTCCGTTACCCACTGATCGTAAAACCCGCGCGGCTGGGCTCCAGCATCGGCGTCGGGGTGGCGCACGACGAACTTGAACTGATAAGCGCCGTTGCGCTTGCGTTTTCCTTTGACGCGGACGTCGTGATCGAGGAACTCGTTTCAAATGTCAGAGAGCTGAATTGTGCCGCCTTTCGCGAGGGTGACAACATAGTTGTCAGCGGGGTGGAAAACCCCAAGCCTTGGCGTGAATTTTTGACCTTTCGGGAAAAGTACGAGGGCGGCAAATACAAAAGCGGCGCGAATGCTCTCGTGGAAGGCGCGCTCGCGAACAGGGTGCGCGAAACCACGGAGCAGGTCTACCGTGCCTTTGAACTTGACGGCATCGCTCGGGTCGATTACCTCTATGACGAAACGTCGGACGTTTTGTATTTGAACGAGATCAACTCGCAACCCGGGTCGCTTGCGTATTACTTGTTTGAGGCGGTTGGGATCGAGTTCCCGGAGCTTCTTTTTCGCGTCGTAAAGGAGGGAATTCGGCGCTTTTCTCAAAGAGATATAATCTCTTTTAATAGCCGGGTTTTAGAGAATCTATCCGCTTTCTCTCAAAAATGACCGTTGAATTGTTGCAAAACAGTCGTTTTGGGTGATATAATTCTTAAGAATGGAGGATACTATGGACAAGATCAAGATGTTAACACCCGTTGTTGAGTTGGACGGCGATGAAATGACCCGTGTCATTTGGCAGTGGATCAAAGACGTGTTGATTTTTCCGTACGTTGACTTAAAATCCGAGTACTACGATCTTTCTCTCGTAAACCGCGAAGCCACCAAGGACCAAGTTACCAAGGACGCCGCCGCGGCCATCGACCGCTTGGGTGTGGGCGTAAAGTGCGCCACCATCACTCCCAACGCGCAGAGGATGACGGAGTACTCTCTTTCTTCTATGTGGAAGAGCCCCAACGGCACCATCCGCGCTGCGTTGGACGGCACCGTCTTCCGCGAGCCCATTATGGCAAGCGGTATTTCACCCCTCGTCCCTGCCTGGACAAGCCCCATCATCATTGCGCGTCACGCTTACGGTGACGTTTATAAGGACGTCGAAGCGCTTTGTCCCAAGGGTAGCAAGGCGGAACTCGTCATCACTTCCGAGGGGGAGGAAAAACGCATCTTGATTGCCGATTACGTAAAGTCGGGCGGCGTTGCCTTGGGTATGCACAATTTGGATAGCAGCATCCGCAGTTTCGCAAAGAGCTGCTTCAACTATGCGCTCACGAAAGGGCTCGATCTTTGGTTCAGCTCCAAGGATACCATCAGCGCCACCTACGACCATCGTTTCAAAGATATTTTCCAAGAGGAATACGACGCCAATTACAAAGCGGCGTTTGAGGAGAAGGGCATCACCTATTTCTACACGCTCATCGACGACGCGGTCGCTCGCGTCATGCGTAGCAAAGGCGGCTTTATTTGGGCTTGCAAAAACTACGACGGCGACGTGATGAGCGATATGCTCGCCACCGCGTTCGGTTCGCTTGCGATGATGACTTCCGTGCTGGTTTCTCCGAGCGGCAAGTTTGAGTTTGAAGCGGCGCACGGCACCGTGACCAGACACTATTACAGACACTTGAAAGGGGAATCCACCGGTACCAACCCCATCGCAACCATCTTTGCGTGGACGGGCGGTTTGAAGAAGAGGGGCGAGCTTGACGGCACCCCCGACCTCGTCCGTTATGCGGAATTGCTTGAAAAGGCGACGATCGAAACGGTGGAAAGCGGTTATATGACCGGAGATTTAAAAGCCATCTTCAAAAAGGATGGCGTGGAGCCCGTCGCTCTTACCACGATGGAGTTCCTGCATAAGATTGCCGAGCGTCTTGAAAAGGCGCTTTGATATAGCAAAAAAATAAAAGGAGCGGATTATGAACAGTTACGTAAACAAAGTTTTGGAAGAACTCAAAGCAAAGAATCCCAACCAACCTGAATTCCATCAGGCTGCGACGGAAGTGCTCGACAGTTTGTCGGTCGTTTTCGACAAGCATCCCGAGTATGAAGCGCGCGGGCTTCTCGACATGCTCGTCGAGCCGGAGCGCGTGATCTTATTCAGAGTGCCTTGGGTGGATGACAACGGCGTTGTCAGAGTCAACAAGGGTTACAGAGTGCAATACAACAGCGCGATCGGTCCTTACAAGGGCGGTCTTCGCTTCCATCCGTCTGTGAACCTTTCCATTTTGAAGTTCCTCGGCTTCGAGCAGATCTTTAAGAACTCCTTGACCGGTCTTCCCATCGGCGGCGGCAAGGGCGGCAGTGATTTCGACCCCAAAGGCAAGTCCGAAAACGAGATCATGCGTTTCTGCCAGGCTTTCATGGCTGAGCTTTATCGCCACATCGGCGCGGATACCGACGTCCCCGCGGGTGACATCGGCGTAGGCGGCCGTGAGATCGGTTATATGTTCGGTTACTACAAGAAGCTTGCCAACGAGCACGTCGGCGTTTTGACCGGTCGTGGCTTGTCCTACGGCGGCTCCCTTGCCAGAAAAGAAGCCACCGGCTTCGGCCTCGTTTATCTCGCAAGCGAGATGCTTACCCACTTCGGTTCCTCCATCTCCGGCAAGACGGTGGTGGTTTCCGGTAGCGGTAACGTTGCTATCTATGCTGCGGTCAAGGCGACCGAGCTTGGCGGCAAAGTCGTTGCGATGAGCGATTCCAACGGTTACATCTATGACAAGAACGGCATCGACATCGAGCTCATCAAGGAGATCAAGGAAGTTAAGAGGGGCAGGATCAAGGAATATCTTGCAAAGCATCCCGACGCTGTTTACGGCGACAACTGCCGTGACATCTGGACGGTGAAGTGCGACGTTGCTCTCCCGTGCGCTACGCAAAACGAACTTGACGAGAAGGGCGCTGCCGCTCTTATCAAGAACGGCGTCATCGCTGTGGCGGAAGGCGCAAACATGCCCACCACTCTCGAAGCGACCAAGTTGCTCCAAGGCGCAGGCGTGCTCTTTGCTCCCGGTAAGGCTGCCAACGCGGGCGGCGTTGCTACCAGCGCGCTTGAAATGGCTCAGTCCAGCGGTAGAATGTTCTGGAGCTTTGAAGAAGTTGACGCCAAACTTAAGGGCATCATGAAGAACATCTTCAAGAACATCAGCTCCGCCGCTGCGGAATACGGCCAACCCAAGAACCTCGTCCTCGGCGCAAACATCGCCGCGTTCAAGAAGATCGCGGACGCTATGATGGCTCAGGGCATTTGCTGATAACTGTTCGTATTAAAACAAGTCCTCCGATCGAAAGGTCGGAGGATTTTTTTTAACGAAAACCGCCTTAACAAAATACAATGTAATATGAATTACGGCGAATTTGAGCAAAGAATAAAAAGCGTGGCGGAAATTTCAGACTTTTTTATCGTGGGATATAGTTTGTTGTCGCAACCCATTTACGCGGCGCACGTGGGCAGTTACGAGGGACGGCAGGTGATCGTGCAGGCGGCGATCCACGCAAGAGAGTACGTGACGGCGCTTCTTTGCGCGGAGCTTACGAGGTACGCCGCGGCGCGGCCTTTTGGTGGTGGGGCGTATTTTATCTACAACGCCGATCCGGATGGTATCAGGCTCGTCTTAGACGGCGCGGATTTCATTCCTTGCGAAAAGCAGCGGGCGTTTTTGACATCTGTCAACGGCGGGACGGATTTTTCCCTTTACAAGGCGAACGCCAACGCAGTGGATCTCAACGTGAATTTCGATGCGGATTGGGGCGGCGGGGCGCAAAACAGAAGGTGCCCGTCGCCTGAAAGCTTTATCGGGTACTATCCGATGAGTGAAAGAGAGGTAAACGTTTTGGCGACTTTTACGCGAAAGATATCTCCTTACGCAACCCTTTCATACCATACCAAAGGCGAGGTCATATATTACGGCTTTCCGGGGCAAAACGAAAACAGCCTCGCGCGTGACGAGGCTGTTGCGTATCGTTTGTCCGCCGTGACCGGTTATACGCCCGTTTTAACGCGGGGAAGCGCCGGTGGCTATAAAGATTGGTGTATCAGAACGTTTGATATTCCCGCTTTTACCATCGAGATCGCGCCCGCGACGGCGGAGCATCCCGTTGGGGAGGAATATTTGCCGGAAGCGTTTGAGCAAAACAAAAACGTTCTCAGCGCTTTGTTGGATTAGTCGGCAAGCGCCTGGATGTTGGAAAGGATCTTGGCGAGCTTTTCCTCGTTGACGGCAAGACGGTCGCGTTCCGCCGAAACGACGTTTTCCGGCGCGCGGGATACGAAGCCGGGGTTGCCGAGCATGCCTTTGGAACGGGCGATCTCTTTTTCAAGAGAAGCTTTTTCCTTTTGCAATCTTTCGATCTCCTTGTCGTAGTCGATCAGGTCGCCGAGCGGGATGTAGATCTCCGCCGCGGCAGTGACCACGGTGCTTTCCTTTTTGCCCGGAACGTAAGAAGCGTCGTAAGTGACCTTTTCCACCCCCGCAAGTTTGGCAAGATAGCCTTCGCCCGACTTTATAAGATCCTCATTTTGCGTCTTTACGGTGACGTGGATGCGCTTGGAGGGGGCGACGGACATTTCGGCGCGGATGTTGCGGATGCCCTTGATGACGTCCATGACCGCTTCGAATTCCGCCTTTTCCTTTTCAAAGAAGAGGTCTTTGTTGAAGGTGGGGTAAGAAGCCAGCATAATGGTCTCTTCGTGGACGGGGAGCGACAGATAAATGTGCTCGGTCACGAAAGGAATGTACGGATGCAACATCTTTAAGATGTTGACGAGTACGTAATAGATGTTGGAAGCGGCGTTTTGCTTGACCTCTTTATCTTCCGAGTACAAGGACGGCTTGATCGCTTCGATGTACCAATCGCAGAACTCGCTCCAGACGAAATCGTACATTTTTGCGCCCGCAAGACCGATCTCGTATTTTTCGAGGTTTTCGTTGACCGCTTTGGCAGTTTCCTGCAAACGGCTCAAGATCCAACGGTCGGCGATGGTCTTTTTGGTCTTCTCAATGGGGAGGAGTTCCACCCCTTCGAGGTTCATCATCACAAACCTGGACGCATTCCAAACTTTGTTGATAAAGTTCCTTGCGCTTTCCACTTTTTCTTCGTAGAAGCGGGTGTCACCGCCGGGGGCGATGCCGTTGGCAAGAGAGAAGCGCAAAGAGTCAGCGCCGTATTTGTCGATGACAAGCAGGGGATCGATACCGTTGCCGAGGCTCTTGCTCATCTTTCTGCCAAGCTTATCGCGCACGATGCCGTGGATCATAACTTTGGAGAAGGGGATCTGACCCATATGCTCCAAGCCGGAGAAGATCATCCTTGCCACCCAGAAGAAAATGATGTCGTAAGCGGTGATCAAAACGCTGGTCGGGTAGAAGTACTTGAGGTCTTCCGTCTTTTCGGGGTAGCCGAGGGTGGAGAAGGGCCAAAGCGCGCTGGAGAACCAGGTGTCAAGCACGTCTTCGTCCTGTTTGAAGTGGCTTTTGCCGCACTTGGGGCAACGTTCGGGCGCCGTTTCGGAAACGACCATCTCGCCGCAATCTTCGCAGTAATAGGCGGGAATGCGGTGTCCCCACCAAAGTTGACGGGAGATGCACCAATCCTTGATGTTTTCCATCCAACCGAAATACACTTTGGAGAAGCGCTCGGGGATAAATTCGATATCGCCTTCCTTGACCACCTTGATAGCGGGTTCCGCAAGGGGCTTCATTTTGACGAACCATTGCTTGGAAACGATGGGCTCCACGCTGCTGTGGCAACGGTAGCATTCGCCCACGTTGTGCTTATAAGGCTCTTTTTCGATCAAAAGACCGAGGGCGGCAAGGTCTTCTTCAACCTTTTTCCTGGCGACCATACGGTCCAAACCGGCGTAAGCCGCGCCCGCCTTTTCGTTCATCGTACCGTCGTCGTTCATGACGCGGATAACTTCAAGATTGTGACGCATACCGACTTCAAAGTCGTTGGGGTCGTGCGCCGGGGTGATCTTAACGGCGCCGCTACCGAAGTCCTTTTCAACGTATTCGTCCGCGACGATGGGGATCACGCGGTCGGTCAGGGGCAAAGAGAGCGTCTTGCCGATGATGGATGCGTACCTTTCGTCGGTGGGGTTGACGGCGACCGCGGTGTCACCGAACATGGTTTCGGGACGGGTGGTAGCAACGGTCAAAAAGCCGCTGCCGTCGGTCAAGGGGTACTTGATGTGCCAAAGGAAGCTGTCCTGCTCGCTGTACTCAACTTCGGCGTCGGAAAGGGCGGTCTTGCAGCAGGGGCACCAGTTGATGATCCTGCTACCGCGGTAGATCAAACCTTTGTTGTAAAGGTTGACGAAAACTCTTTTGACGGCGCGGTTGCACTTTTCGTCCATCGTAAACGCTTCTCTGGACCAATCAAGGGAGGAGCCGAGCTTCTTTAACTGCTCCACGATCCTGCCGCCGTATTGCTTTTTCCAATCCCACGCGGCTTTTAAAAAGCCTTCTCTGCCGAGCTCTTCCTTGCTGGTGCCTTCCGCCTTGAGTTTATCCACGATCTTGACTTCCGTGGCAAAGGACGCGTGGTCGGTGCCGGGGAGCCAAAGGGTGGGATGCCCCTGCATGCGCTTAAAGCGCACCATGATGTCTTGCAAGGTGTTGTTTAGCGCGTGGCCCATATGAAGTTGCCCCGTGATGTTGGGCGGGGGGATGACGATGGTGTACGGATCTTTTTTAGGATCGATCTTGGGAGTAAAATACCCCTTTTGCATCCAGGTGGCGTATAGCTTGTCTTCAAACAAGGCGGGATCGTAGGTCTTTTCCATTTCCATAAAGCAGTCCTCTTCTAGAATTTCAAGTTCATATCCGATTTGTCTTTCACGGTATGATCCAATTGTACGTATAGTTTTCGACTATAGTCGATGAGCGCGATGTACGCCGCAATGGTGCCAAGCGCTAAAACGACGGTGGCAAGAATGCGGTAAAGGTCGTACGTTGCTTTGGCAAAGAAGCTTAAAAGCAACCCGAGCGTGTTGATGACCGCCGCGGCCTTTCCGAAAAAGTTGCTGTGAACGATGATCTTTTTCTTCGCAAGAATAATGCCCCAAAACAGCATAAAGCCGTCTTTTAAACCAAGGGCGATGGGGAAGAAAATGAACAACATACCGATCTGCGAATGATGGATAAAGTCGTTTACGCAAAGGCAGATGGCGACGGATACTTGCAAAAGCTTATCCGCAAGGGGGTCGAGCATCTTGCCGAGATCGGTGATAAAGTTGAACCTGCGGGCGATAAACCCGTCCAAAACGTCCGTCACGGAGGCAAACAGGAAGATGCCGAAAGCGATATAGACGTTGAGGTTTTTGGCGCCGTCTATGGCAAAAAATACCGCGATGAACGCCGGTACGCAAAGAAGCCTTAAATAAGTGAGGATGTTGGGAGGATTATAAAAATCTTCTTTCTTGATGACCTTACTCATAACATAGATTTTATAACTAAATTATAGTTATGTCAATTAAAGTTTGTCAAAAGAGGTCTCTATCTTGCGAAAAACATTTTTTCCGCGGCCGGAATAGTATGGAATAGAACTTTTTATAAGGAGATTTCTATGAAACGAAAAATCATCGTAACGTTGCTTGTGCTTACCCTTTTCGCTTTGTGCTTGCCTCTTACGGCGTGCTCAAAAGAGAAGGAGGACGTCATTCGTTTGAACGAGGTCACTCATTCGGTATTTTACGCGCCGATGTACGTAGCCATCAACGAAGGATACTTTAAGGAGCAGGGGCTTTCGATCGAACTCACAAACGGCGGCGGCGCCGATAAAACAATGACCGCGGTGCTTTCCGGGCAGGCGGATATCGGTTTTTGCGGGCCGGAAGCCTCGATCTACGTTTACAACGAGGGTAAAAAGAATTACCCCATCGTGATCGGACAATTGACCAAGCGTGACGGTTCTTTCGTGATCGGGCGTCAAAAGACGGATAATTTTGATTGGAGCACTGCCTTTTTGGGCAAGGAGATCATCGGCGGCAGGAAGGGCGGCGTGCCCGCGATGGCGCTGGAGTACGCTCTTAAGAAAAACGGGTATGAAAACGGCGTCAATATGACCATCAACTATGACGTGCAGTACGATTTGATCTCGGCGGCGTTTGACGGCGGGACGGGTGATTTTTGCACGATGTTCGAGCCCGCCGCAACCAACTTTGAACTTGCGGGGAAAGGTTATCTCGTCGCTTCGGTCGGCGAAGAGGCGGGCGACATCCCGTACACTTGTTTCTGCGCGGAAAAATCCTACCTTGAAAAGAATTCCGACAAGGTAAAACGCTTCCTTGCTGCGCTTCAAAAAGGCGTGGAATTCGTAAAGACGCAAAGCGCCGAGAACGTTGCCAAGGCGGTGGCACCCTCCTTTGCCGATACGTCGCTTTCCGTTTTGACTTCCGCCATTGCAAACTATAAGAGGATCGGGGCTTACGTGGATGATATGCGGCTCAAAAAGGATGATTTTGAGCATCTGCAAGACATCATCGTTGCCGCCGGCGTGATGGATAAGCGCGCCGATTACGAAAAGCTGGTGGATAACGGCTATTTGGGCTGAAAACATAGTACGACGGAAAAATGAAGGAAGTATTGCGATTAAAAAATATTTCTCACAGATACCACGGAAAAAGCGGCGAGACCGAAGCGATCCGATCGATGGACCTCACCGTGAAAGAGGGAGAATTTTTCGGGATCGTCGGGCCGTCGGGGAGCGGCAAAACCACGCTGCTCTCCATTCTGGCGGGCATCCTGACACCTTCGTCCGGCACGGTGGAAAGAAGCGTCTCCGCCGAGGAAACGGGCTATATGTTGCAACGAGATCACCTCTTTGAATGGAGAACGATAGAGGACAACGTTCTTTTGGGGCTGGAAATACGCAAGATCAAGACGGCGGAGCGGGCGGAATACGCGCTTTCGCTGCTTAAAAAGTACAGTTTGGGCGAGTTTTTGAAAAAGAAGCCTTCGGAGCTGTCGGGCGGGATGCGGCAAAGAGTCGCTTTGATACGCACCCTCGCTTTGCGCCCCAAGTTGATCCTCTTGGACGAACCTTTCTCGGCGCTTGACTTTCAAACGCGCCTGACCGTGGCGGAGGACGTCAGAAACATCATTCGGGAGGAAAAAGTGACGGCGATCCTCGTCACGCACGACATCAGCGAGGCGATCGCGCTTTGCGATAGGGTGGCGGTTTTGAGCGCTCGTCCGGCGACGGTGAAAAAGATATTCGATAATCCCATCGAAAAAAGTCTTTCCTCCATCGAAAGACGAGAGCACCCGCTGTTTGCCTCTTTGTTTAAAGAGGTTTGGAAGGAATTGGAGTTTACGGATGAAAAGAGCCGGGAGAAAGGTGAGTGAAGAGCATCTTCGCTATTTAAAAAAGGAAAGGACGCGGACCGCCTTCGTTGTCGCAGCGCAAATCTTGCTTCTTTTGCAGTTTTTCGTCGTTTGGGAACTCTTGGCGCGGTACGAGGTGATCGACAGCTTTATTTTCAGCTCTCCGTCCAAAATGTGGGCGTCCTTTAAAAGTCTTTCCGCAAGCGGGGTGCTGTGGCGGCACGTTTCCGCAACGCTCATAGAAACCGTGGTCGGATTCGTTTCCGCCACCGCCATTGGGCTGGTGATCGCCGTCATCTTATGGTCGGCGGAGGCGCTGAGGCGCATCTTGGAGCCCTACGTCGTGGTTTTAAACGCTCTCCCCAAGATCGCGCTCGGCCCGATCATCATCATTTGGGTAGGCGCGGGGAAGGGCGCCATCATCGTGATGGCGATCCTGATCAGCGTGGTCGTCACCGTCATCAACATTCTAAACGGGTTTTTATCGGTGGACAAAGATAAGATCCTTTTGATGCGCACCCTTTCGGCAAGCCGCGCGCAGATCCTTTTTAAGCTCGTTTTGCCATCCAACGTTTCCAGCATTATTGCGTCGCTGAAGGTAAACGTCGGTATGGCGTGGGTTGGCACGATCATGGGCGAATATCTGGTCAGCAGGGAAGGGCTCGGCTACCTGATCGTCTACGGCGGGCAGGTGTTCAACTTAAGTCTGGTGATGTGTTCCACCCTTATTTTGACCGTCCTTGCCGCCCTTATGTACTTTTGCGTCTTGATCCTTGAAAAAATCGTCGTTAAATAGTATATTCCATTTATGAATATTCAACAAATGTAATAAAATGGCAAAAAAATAAGGGCTCTCAAAGAGAGCCCAAGTTTTGTTTATTGTAAATCATCAAATTTCTCTACGAGAACGTTGGCTTCCTTCATCATTTCCATTGAGAAATCGTCGGGGTAGCCGTACTTGAAAATCACTCTACGAATGCCGCTGTTGATGATCATTTTCGCGCAAATGGAGCAGGGTTGGTGGGTGCAGTAGATGGTTGCGCCGTCCACGCTGACCCCCATTTTTGCGGCTTGGATGATGGCGTTTTGCTCCGCGTGGATCGCGTAGCAAATTTCCTGACGGGTGCCGCTGGCAATGTTGAGTTTTCTTCTCAGGCATTCGCCGCGTTCCTTACAGCTTTTGATGCCGCTACCCGCGCCGTTGTAGCCGGTGGTCAAAATGCGCTTGTCGCGAGTGATGACCGCGCCTACTTGTCTGTTCTCCTGAAAACAACTGCTCCAGGTGGAAACTTTTTCCGCCATATCCATGAATCTTTGATCCCACTTGTCCATGATAGCACCTCGAATCGTTTTTCTTACTGTACCATAAAACTGCCTTGGAATCAATACCTTTGCCGATTTTGGGCGTTATGAGAAATATTTTTTTGAAAAAAGGGCGAATGAACGCACGATCATAACCGAATAATAGCGCGCGTCGGCAACGGGTTTTTCGCTGTTTTCAAGGTTTTCAAACGCGCTTAGGATCTCGGCGAGGATCACTTTGTATTCGATGCTTGCGGTATCTTCCGCCCCGCGTATTTTTTCGGCGTAGGCGCTTTCCGTCGCGATGACTTTTTGCTTATACCGTCTGACGATGCGGAGCATATCTTCGCTTTGATACTTCCCCGCGGAAAGGTCGTTTGCCGCTTGGTATAAGGTTTGGTAGGCGTCTTTGTAGAGGTCTTTGCTGTTTTCCGCCGCCGAAAGGGACGGTCGTTTCTTTACGTCAAACGGTGGGAATTCGAGTTTTAAAACGCCGTAATTGGATTTTCGTTCCGTAACTTTCTCTGCGTCGGCTTCGTTTTCGTACAGGTTCAAAACGACGTAATATTCGTCGCCTTCTTTCAAAACGTAGCCGGCGGCGCCTTCTTC
>JAGAAA010000001.1 GCA_017615495.1 Clostridia bacterium | reverse complement strand
GTGCATTAGCATTTCCAACCATTCCGGTGGCAATGGCAAGAGGGACCCACCCGTTCTCATCCCGAACACGGAAGTTAAGCCTCTTCGCGCTGAATGTACTTGGCTGGACACGGCCCGGGAGACGATGGCGCCGCCGGATTTAATGCTCGTTTAGCTCAGTCGGTAGAGCATGCGGCTGTTAACCGCAGTGTCGTAGGTTCGAGCCCTACAACGAGCGCCACACAGATAACGGTGATTTTGATACAAAGTCACCGTTTTTTGTTGCTTTTATTGTAGGGCTCGAAGAGAGCGCTAAGAAAACAGCAGTCGGCTTCTGCTGTTTTTAGCGGCTGGCCGACGCCTTGCGAGATGCAGAAAACAATCAAAACGATTTGCATTGAGCAAGGCAAGCAGAGTACCGAGGGCGAGCGCCAACCCAAAAAAAGTCGACAAATTTTGTTGGCTTTTTTCGTACTTAAATTGCAGATAAATTGCGCAAAACCGTAGTGATCATTGCCAAGGCAGGGAGAGTTTGGTATAATAGAAAAAGCGGCGATAGAAGGGGGGAAGTATGAAAAGGATCATGGCATTTGTCTTTTTGGTAAGCATCTGCGTGTGCTTGGTTGCTTGTGCCGGTGGCGTTACGCCTGTGGCTTATACGAGGTTTGTGGCGGAGGGCGCGCAGTACGTTTATTACTCTTCCGACGTTTACGGGCTGGAACACGGTCAGATTGAAGTATACAAGGATGAGGACGAGTTCAACGCCACGTATGCCGTTACAGACCTATCTTTCAGCTTTGGGCGCTGCTTGGGCGCGGATACGCTGGACGACAATAAATACACGTTGGTTGACGTAAGCAAGAAGGTTTATTTGACGGTTTCCATCAACAAGCAATCGGAGGTCTACTCCGCCGATAAAAAGATCTACCTCAACGGCGAGGCCTTGACGCCCACTTCCACCTGGGAGGGGGACATCCTGTTAAGTTTGACATATGAGGACGTAACAGCCTTTGTTAGGACCAATCCCAACGGAAAAATCGACAATTCAAAGGTCAATATCCTCGAATACAAATAAAAGACGGTGCGGGAGCGCCGGCGCGCGAGGCTGGCACAAGGGGAGAAAAATGGAATACAGAGTTTTTGAAGATATGATACTC
This sequence comes from Clostridia bacterium, assembly GCA_017615495.1. Lineage (GTDB taxonomy): Bacteria > Bacillota > Clostridia > Christensenellales > CAG-1252 > CAG-1252. Next base: position 3,396 of record JAGAAA010000001.1, on the reverse strand, counting down.
GTCCGGCTTGATAAGGGGGACGAGATTGCAAAAAGCCTTATGGAAGTGGCAAAGAGGGAAGGGCTTAACCTTGCCTCCGTTTCGGGCATTGGCGCGACGGATGACTTTGAAGTGGGCGTTTTTGACCTTGACCGCTCCGATTACAAGCGCTTCCGCTTTGGCGGCAACCACGAGATAGTTTCCCTTGCCGGTAACGTCACCACAAAGGACGGCGCGCCCTATATTCACCTGCACATCACCTGCGCGGGCGAGGGCGGAAAGATCGTCGGCGGGCACCTATTTGAAGCAAAGATATCCCTGACGGCGGAAATCTTTTTGCAAAAGGGCGCGGGTGCAGCCGACCGCCTGCGCGATGAAACGCTTGGCATCAATAAGATCCGTTTTGAATAAGAAATAAGCAGACAAGGGTCGACGTTTCGTCGCCCTTTTTCTTTTTGCCGTGGCATTAAATTGACTTATTGGGGGCGGTGGTATATAATACACAAGTGCTTTTGCAAAAAGGAGAACAAAATGGAAAAGATACTGAAGATCCACCCGGATGCGTTGTATGACTCGGAATATATCGACTACGTGTTGGAAACGGACGATTTTGCGGCGCCTGAGCTTGCCTTGAAAGGGGAGTACAAGCACGAAAAGGGCGTGACGGTCATCACCACGTCGGGGCGTGAGATCATCATTGAAAACTGTTTTGAAAACACCCTCCGCCTGCGCATCACGCAGCCCGGCGCTTGCGTGGACAAGACGGTTACCGAGCGCTTGGGGCTTATCAAGACGGATTGGGCGGCGGCTCCCTATGACTATGAATTCAAGGACGGCGTGATCACCTTCTCCAACGCGCGCCTGACCCTCGTGTTTGATATGAACACCAACGAATACGAGTTCCGCACCAAGGGCGGCAAAACTCTCCTCAAAACCAAGAACGGCGGCGCAAGAGTCTCTTCCGTTCCGGCGGATTATTCCGGTGTGCGCACCTATACCGAATTTGAGCGCATCGGCGAGGAGAAATACTCCGGCTTCGGCGCCCGCATTTACAAGGTGGATAGGACGGGCGAATCTGCGGATATCTTTGCGGAAAAGGGCGGCGCGCGCGTGGGCGATTACGGCGGCTTCCCCGTGCCGTATTTTATCAGTTCGGCAGGGTACGGCTTCTTCTTCAACAACCCGTGGCCGCACGTTTATTTCGATATGGCAAAAACCAACCCCAACGAATGGTTTTTGAGCGCCCCCGGCGGCGACTACGACGTATTCGTTTTTTGCGGCAACACCTCGGAGATCACCAAGAGTTACGCCAAGATCGTGGGCACCAACCAATTCCCGCAAAAGTGGCTGATGGGTTACTGGTGCAGCAGTCTCAGCTTTGAAAGGGCGCAGGGCGCCATTGACGATATGGGACGTATGCGCAAGGAAGGGTACCCCTGCGAAGCCATCGTCATCGACGGCCCGTGGCGCGGCGGCGTAAACTTTATCCGTGACTATGCCAGCGGCTGGGGCTACCCCTCGGACGACTACAATTGGCACCCCGATTTCGGCGACGGCGTGGGCATGATCAAAAAGCTCAAGAAGGAGAACATCAAAACCGTCCTCCACATCAATTCCTGCGCGTTTAAGCCTTCTACCGCGGTGCCCGCCATCGCGCAAGGGCTGCTTCGCCAAGTGAAGACCGAAACGGTGCCCGACGTGGCAACGCCGCGCGGCATTGAATATTACAAGACCTTCCTCGTCCCGCGCATCAAGGACGGCGTAACGCAATGGTGGACCGACCACTCCGACCGCGTCAGCGGCGAGATCTTGCCCGGCATCCCCTCCCGTAACTTGTTCGGGCCGATGTGGAATAGGGCGATCTCCGACATTATGGCGGAAAACGGCGTCAAAAACCATATGTCCCTCTCTCGCGGCGGCGGCATCGGCAGCCAAAAGTACGCGCTCCCTTGGGCGGGCGACACGCAGTTTGGCATCCATCGCTTTAAGGAAGACATTTGGTACATCATCAACGCCGGTATGGCGGGCTTTACCCTCTGCGGGTACGACCTCGGCGGCTTTATGCGCGGCAGCGTCACCGACCTTACGCCGGACGAAATGCAGTTTGAGATCAACAACATCGCGCGTCGCGTCTGTCAGAGCATGATCTTCTGCCCGATGCCCCGCATGCACAACGGCGAGAATTCCACGGCAAAGTGGCCCTGGAACTGCCCCGAAGAGGCAAGGGAGCTTTACCGCGATTGTCTGACCTTCCGTTATCGCTTTATCCCCACCGTTTATTCTTACGCCATCCACGGCGCAAAGACCGGCGAGCCCATCATCCGTCCGCTCTTCTACGACCACATGGATGAGCCCGCGCTGTACGCCGTTGACGACGAGTTTTATTTGGGCGAACACATCTTGGTCGCGCCCGTCACGGAAGCCAACGTGGAAGAGCGCAAAGTGTACCTGCCCGAAGGCGCTTGGATCAACCTGTGGACCAAGGAGCGCTTTGAGGGAAAGCAGACCGTAACGGCGAGCGCCCCGATGTTCAAAAAGGAAGGCTTGCCGATGTTTGTCAAGGTGGGCGGCGGCGTGGCGTATCAGCCCGATTGCCTGAGCCTTTACGACCGTGTGCCTGAGGAACTTCGCGTGGAGCTTTATGCGGATGATTCCGCCAAACTCGTTTTAAACGAAGGGGAAAAAGTCACCAACGAGTTCAGTTGCAAAAAGGTGGGCGACGCCTTTGAAGTTACGGCGGAAAACAACAGCGACGTGAAGCGCAAATACACCGTCGTCGTTTTCGCCGGCGGGAAGGAATTCGAAGCGGAATTTACCGTCAAGGCGAGGGGGACAAAAACAGCCCTCGCAAAGTAAAAATTCAAGTCAAAAAGGTGCGCCGGACAAACCGTTCGACGCGCCTTTTTGTTTGGCAAAAAATATTTCTGATTTTTTTGAAAAGTGACGTTTATTTGTCACCTTTTTGTCACCTGTCGGTTGGTATACTGAAAACAGAAATCCGGCAAGGAGTGTTTTTGTATGAAAAGGGTAAAAAGCAAAAGTGCAACTACTGTTCTTATCGTCGCGTTATTTTTGGTGGCGCTCAGCGTTCTGTTTATGATCGGGAGCGCGCCGCTTTATCGGTAACGCAGTAAAATAATTTTCGGGGATCAACAACGCCACGAGGAAGGCATTCTGTGCCGGAATCGTGGCGTTGTTTTTTTTGTTTTATTCGCCGCTGGCGCCGTAGTTGGAAAGGACGCGGGCGGACGGGTCGGTAACGTCGCAGCCTTCCCATTCCTTGTTGGGCATCCAAAAATCCTTGATCATTTGCCCTTGCCCCGGGTAGAACTTTTCAAACAGTTCGCGGTACAAAAGGGATTCCTTCGTAAAGGGGGTGGCGTGAGCGTATTTCAGGCGCTTTTGCTCGAATTCCTC
>JAGAAA010000076.1 GCA_017615495.1 Clostridia bacterium | reverse complement strand
GGTAAAAAGATCCTTTTCGTAGTAATGCGACGCCGCTACGCAACCGCCGCTACAATAGTACTTTGCGAAGCAATTTTCGCATTTAGCCTTATTATTGACCGTGATCTCGGCAAATTTACTCGGAACGGCGGGATCGAACGTGCCGTCCAAAACGTTGCCGATGCGGTAATCCGTCTCGCCGACGAATTGATGACAAGGATAGATGTCACCCACGGGCGAAATGGCAAGATAGCCGCACCCTGCGGAACAGCCGGAAAGCCTTTTCATAATGCAGGGACCTTCGGTAAGGTCTATCATAAAGTGGAAAAAGTTGAACCACTTGCCGTTCAAGCGGCGGTCGATATACGCCTCGGCAAGCTTATCGTACTCCCGGAGCACTTCCCCGACTTTGTCGGCGGTGATCGCCATCGGATTTTCAGGCGGAAGAACGACCGGCTCGACGGAAATTTGATCGAAACCCGCGTCCGCCAAAGCGAGAACGTCCTTGGAGAAATCAAGATTGTACGCGGTAAAGGTGCCGCGGATATAGTAGCGCTTATCACCGCGCACCGCACGGAACTTCTTTGCCGCTTCCAAAATGTGATCGTAAGCATCCACGCCGTTTTTGGTCTTTCTGACGCGGTTATGCACGTCGCGTCTGCCGTCAATGCTGATAACGACGTTGTCCATCTCGCGATTTAAGTACTCAATGTTTTCATCGTTGAGCAAAACGGCGTTTGTGGTCATCGTAAAGCTGAACTCTTTGCCGTGCGCCTTGGCTTGCTCCTTGCCGTATTCTACGGCAAATTTGACGACCTTCATATTCATCAAAGGTTCGCCGCCGAAGAAATCGATCTCCAAACTCTTCCTGCTGCCGCTCTTTGCGATCAAAAAGTCGATCGCCGCTTTGGCGACCTCTTCGGTCATGTAATCACGCGCGGTGTTGTACGTGCCTTCTTTTGCAAAGCAATACTTGCATTGCAGGTTGCAATCGTGGCAAACGTGCAAGCAAAGCGCCTTGACGATATTTGACTTGTGATACGGGAAGGTTTGGTCAAAACCGATCAGCCCTTGCTTTTCAAGTTCTTCGATCTCGGACGAGATCTCTTGAACGTCGCTTTCGGATAATGCGGAAAAGTCCGCAAGTTCTTGCGGACTCAACTCTTCATACTTATGCTTAATGACAAGGTATGCTTTGCGGTCGACCGAATGCAAACTGTTGCTATACGGGTGGTAGACCAAATAAAAAGTTCCACCTTTGTAAACAAAGGGGAAACTGTGAGTGATAAGCCTCATTGATTGTTAAATGTTCTCTTTCTTTTCGGACCTATTGATCCTTTCTTCCTGCTTGCAGGTCTGGTTACCGACGGTGCAGCTGGTTTTGCAAGCGGATTGGCAGCTGGATTGGCACTCGCCGCAACCCATAACGGCGGACTTTCTTTCGGTTTTAGCAATGGTGCTGATATGCTTCATAATAATCTCCTTACGATCAGGCTTACCGCCCGATCAACGATAAAATTATATCATATCAACTGCTTTATATCAAGTATTTTTCGCGCTCTTTTTCACGTTTACGGCAATGACGCCGCACAGCAAACCCACCACCGCACCGATCAAAACGTCGGTCCAAGACAAAGCCCCCGCGGAAAAGTCGCCCGAGATGGCGGCAAACACCAAAAAGGAAGTGACAACGTACAAAAGCCCGGCGATGAGTCCCTTGAGCCAACCGCCCTTTCCGCCGCGACGAAACCCGATAAGAGCGCCCACAAGCACACTGACGATCTTGATGCCCTGATTGACCCACGCGATGGTGGTATCGTTAGCGCTCGTCGCTTTGACGATCAAAGCAAACACGAGGACCAAAACCATTGAGATCAAAACGGCGACGACGACCGTCTTTACAACATCCAAAACACTACGAACAACGCCCTTTTCCATAGATACCTCCAATGGATGCTATGGCGCGGGAAGGAAAAATATGACAAAAAAAAGAGTGCCGAAGCACTCCTTCTTTTACTTATTTAGCAATGGATCAGATCTCGTCGTCCTTCTTCTCTTCGGAAGAATCAGCCTCGGTGAAAGTTGCTTCGTCGGCGTCCACGTCGCCTTCGGAAGAATTGGCTTTGATGTCGCCCTTGCTATCGGGAGCGACTTGCTGCGCGTCGAGGTTAAGACCAATACCTTCGCGGTTGATCAAAATAATGACGGGATTGCCCTTGGTGCCGATGTCAACTTCGATCGTGTTGTCGGTGTTGATCGCAACGACAGTGCCAACCAGCCTGCCGATCGTCATAATGCGGGTGCCGACTTTGATCGCGCTTTGCATCGCTTCATATTCCTTCTGCTTCTTCTTCTGCGGGATGATGGAAATAAGCATCATACCGACGAACAAGACGAGAAGAACGACAATCATTACAATACTGCTTGCATCTGCGGCTAAAATACTCGAAATCATTTATTCTCTCCTTTATCGAACATATCGATTATTTAGATTATACACTATCTTTTCGAAATTAACAAGTGTTTATCTGCATTTTTCCGCCGTTTGACGGATGGGCTGTTAAAACTCGTATTTCTCAAAGAATTCCTTACGGAAGTCAAGAAGACGGTCTTCGACGATCGCCTGTTTGATCTGCGCGGTCAAACGATGCAGCGCGCGGATGTTGTGGATGGACAAAAGCCTTCCGCCGAAGATCTCGTCCGAAGTGATCAGGTGACGAACGTACGCCTTAGTGTAGTTGCGGCAGCAGTAGCAATCACACCCTTCTTCCACCGGCGAAAAATCCTCTTTGTATTTTGCGTTGCGGAGATTGATGTCCCCGTGAAGGGTCATAGCCGTACCGTTACGCGCTATGCGCGTAGGAAGCACGCAATCAAACATATCCACGCCGCGACACACGCCTTCGACGATGCAATCCATGCTGCCGACGCCCATTAAATAACGCGGCATATCCTTGGGCATGATCGGATTGATGACGTCCAACATTTCGTACATCGTTTGCTTGGGTTCGCCCACGCTGAGCCCCCCGATGGCAATGCCGCATTTGGCGTAAGGAGAGGTGCGGCGAGCGCTTTCCTCCCTGAGGTCGGCAAAGACGTTGCCCTGTACGATGGGGAAAAGAATTTGGTTTTCACCCGTGGCGACGCGGTTGCAACGGTCCAGCCAAAACAAAGTGCGTTCCATCGCGTCCTTTGCCTTTTTCTTGGTGACGTCGGGCGAAGTGCATTCGTCAAACGCCATCATGATGTCGCTGCCGAGCGCCTGCTGAATCTCGATGGATTTTTCGGGTGAGATAAAGTGATGGCTACCGCCGTCAAGCGGCGACGCAAATTCACACCCCGCATCGGTCACTTTGCGGAAGGAAGACAAACTGAAAACCTGAAAACCGCCGCTGTCGGTCAAAATGGGCTTATTCCAACGCATGAACTTATGCAAGCCGCCCGCCGCCTTGACCGTTTCGTGTCCGGGACGGAGATACAGGTGGTAGGTGTTTGACAAAAGGATCTGCGAGCCGACCTCCGCCACCTCTTCGGGAGAAAGCGATTTGACGGTGCCAAGCGTGCCGACGGGCATAAACACGGGCGTTTCGATCACGCCGTGCGGCGTGGTCAAGCGTCCGATCCTCGCGCCGGATTGCTTGCAGGTTTTTAATACTTCGTATTTAAAATTCATTTCGTAACCCCTTTTTGTTGATTACAGACAAACCTTCGTTATTATCTGTTTGATCGGAGAAGCTGTAACGCGTAGCTTATACGATCAAACACGCGTCGCCGAAACTGAAGAAGCGATATTTGGACTCAACTGCGTGCTTGTACGCCGCCAAGATCTTTTCGCGCCCCATAAACGCCGATACCAACATCAAAAGCGTGCTTTCCGGCAAATGAAAGTTGGTGATCAAAGCGTCCACGATCTTAAAATCGTACGGCGGATAGATAAATATCTCCGTGTTGCCGCTTCCGGCAACGACGTGCCCTTTTTTGTCCGCAGCGCTTTCCAAGGTGCGCACCGACGTTGTGCCGACGGAGATCACTCGCCTGCCCTCTGCTTTTGCCGCGTTGATCTCGGCAGCTGCCGCTTCGGAGATCTCGTAATATTCGTTGTGCATCTTATGGTCTTCGATGTTTTCCGCCTTGACGGGACGGAAAGTGGATAAGCCCACGTGGAGCAATATTTCCACGATCTTGACGCCCTTGGCGCGTATCCTGTCCAAAAGCGCCTCGGTAAAATGCAAACCGGCGGTGGGCGCTGCGGCAGAACCGTCGATCTTACTATAGACCGTTTGGTATTTGGAATTATCCGTCAACTTCTCCTTAATATAAGGAGGAAGCGGCATAGCGCCTACTTTAGAAAGGATATCCTCAAACACGCCGTCGAAGAGGAATTCCACGACGCGCTCCCCTTCCTCGCCGCGCTCGGTAACTCTGGCGGAAAGCTGTTCCGAAAAGACCACTTCGGCGCCGACGTTCAGCTTTTTGCCCGGACGGACGATGCAACGCCAATGGGTGTAATCGATACGGCGAAGGAGCAAAAACTCCACTTCGCCCGTAAAACCCTTGCGGTGCCCGATCAAGCGGGCGGGAATGACCTTGGTGTTGTTGACGACAAGGACGTCACCCGCGCGAAGGTAATCCAAAACGTCGGTGAAGACTTTGTCTTCCCACGCGCCCGTTTTGCGGTCGATGACCAAAAGACGAGAAGAGTCCCTCGGCTCGGCGGGATGCTGTGCGATCAATTCTTCGGGAAGGCAGTAATTAAAGTCACTTGTTTTCATCGTTGGGATCAACCGTTTTTTCTATTTGCTCCAAAAAAGCCTCTTTTGCGGGCGGCACCTTAAAACCGAGATGCTTGTAAGCGCCGGAAAGACAAACTCTGCCGCGAGGCGTACGGGCAATAAACCCGAGTTGTATCAAATAAGGCTCGTAAACGTCCTCGATGGTGGTGGTATCCTCGCCGATGGTGGCGGACAAGGTCTCCAGCCCCACGGGGCCGCCGTTGTGCTTTTTGATGATGGTCAAAAGGATCTCTCTGTCGACGTGATCCAAACCGAGGTCGTCGATCTCTAAGAGATCGAGGCTGCGCTTTGCCGTGGCAACGGTGATGGTTTTTTCGTTTTCAAATTCCGAAAAATCCCTCACGCGCTTCAACAAACGGTTGGCGATACGCGGGGTGCCGCGAGAGCGACGCGCGATCTCGACCGCGGCGTCCTTTTCGATGCCGATCTCCAAAAGTTTGGCGCTTCTGGTGACGATGCGGGCAAGTTCTTCGGGCTTGTACATCTCCAACCTGCAGATCACGCCGAAACGATCCCTCAAGGGCGCGGTGAGCATACCCGCGCGGGTGGTGGCGCCAATCAACGTAAATTTTTTAAGAGGAAGACGGATGCTTTTTGCGCTGGGACCC
>JAGAAA010000075.1 GCA_017615495.1 Clostridia bacterium | reverse complement strand
GTGCCGACGAATGCCGCTGCGACGAGCAACATCACGATGGCGGGAACTAACTTTCTGAGTGCTTTTTTCATACTTTTTTAATCTCCTTTTTTTTGTTTTTTTATATAATCGGCTTTCGCCGTTATTTTACTCGATGATCGGGTTGGCTTCGATTTGCATATCGAACTTGATCTTGCCGTGCACCACGCTGTCGTTGCAGTCGGGGTCGTCGCCTTCTACCCAGATGACTACGGTGAAGCGGACGTATTCGTTGAGCGCCACGCTGTCAATGTTTTTGGCGCAGACGGTATATTTGCCCGCGAAGCTTTCGTCACAGAGGTGGGATTCCTTGCCGCCGCCGTCCGAACGGGTTTTGGCGTAATCTGTTTTTTCACCGTTGACGTACACCCTCACGCGGATGCATTCGTCAATGTGGTTGGTCACGTTGTTGAAGGTCACTTCGTAATGCAACGCCGTTTTGCCCGTACCGATGTTTTTGCAGTAGAAGGTGTAGGCTAAGTAGTGAGAGCCGTTGTGTTCCCCATCCACCTGGTCGATGTTTTTGGGGAGCGCCTCGCCGCAGAGGTTTGATATGGTGACCTGCTGATCGTTGGTGAGCCTCGAGCTCTTAGTGCGGAAGTCGGCGTGTTCGCAAAGGGTGATGGCGTAGGTTGCGTCCGGGTTGTCAACTGCGACGGAGAAGCGCCCCGTGCGGTTGTAGAGAAGGACAAATGCGTAGGAGATCATCATAACCACCGTGCCGATCGCAACGCCAATCAAGATAAACTTGCGGATGATGCGGTAATTCATGATCTCGGCGGCGCCTCTTCTCAGGAGGGAGCCTTTGCGCTTTTTACCTTCCGGGATGGGCTCGTTGGTGGTTTGATCCGCCACGTAGTCCAAGGTCCTCTTTCTCAGCTTCATACGTTGCCCTCCCCTTGCGCGATAACTTCGTCAAGCGCCAAAGCGCTTTTGGGGAAGGAGAACTCACCTTCATACGTTTGGTCCGGCATTACGCCAAAGCACTCTGCCGCAGTTGCGTCGCGGATCACGTCGTCGGTTTTTACGCCGCAGAGTACTATGGAAACGCGGAGCGCGCGAAGGAGCGTTGTTATGGCGGTGAACAAGCCCGGCTTGTCACGGTCGCCCGAAAGCGCGGTAAGCGCGGGGGCAAGGAACGCGTAATCAACGGGCGCGGTGGTGATGGCGTTTAAGCTTTGTTCCCCGCTGAAGCCGAAGACGGCAACTTTGTAGCCCATGGCGCGCGCCTTTTCAATGCCTTCCTTCGCTTTTTGCGAGGAGAGCAGGCTTTTTTCACGGACGGCGAGCACGATGCCCTCGCCCGTCACGCCGTCGCTTTCAAGCGCGCTAAGCGCATTTTCCACGTCGCCCTCCAAAAACGACTTCGTGACGGATGCGGTGACAAACGCCGCCTTCTTGCCGGCGGAGCGGATGGCGCTAAGCGCGCGATACGCCGCGGCAACGTTGGAGGCGGACCATCTGACGCCTACTTCCCTTTCCTCAATGGCGTCTTGGTAATCTTTCAAAACGCCGGTGGCGCTCAAAAAGACCTCAGTTTCCGAAACGTAGGCAACGGGCGCGTCGTCGTAACCGTCGTACACGCCGTTAAACACCCTGCGCAGCGGTTCCACGCCGGACGCCAACGTTTCCTTGATGATCTTTTTTGCGACTTGCGACACCCCGTTTACCTCCATACAAACAAAAAACCAGTTGCAACCTAAATTGCAACTGGCTACCCTCATTATGTCCTATGGGCCCTTTAGCTTTGCGTCGTTGCCTTACGACAACTTTGCCTATCTTATGCAGCTGGCTGCCTCTTGCGAGACCCTATAGCTTTGCGTCATTGCCTTGCGACAATTTTGCCCATATTCACTTTTATACCGACATTATATACGCCGAAAAAGCCCTTTGTCAAGAGCAAAAACTAAATTTTTTTGCGAATAGTTAAGAAATCTTAGTCAAAAATGGGATTTTTACTCTCATTTTTTGACCGCAACGGCGCTTTAGCGCCGTTGAACTATTTTTCAAAAATTTTTTGAAATTTTTTTAAAAAGACGGCATATAAGGGCGGCTAAACACGCTCGCGCGCATACGCGTAGATAAAAAAATCCCCCCTACGCAAGGGGGGGCTTTTGGCGCTAATCTATCTTTTTGACCATTTGCACGCATTCAAAAACGCCGTTTGGCGCTGAGGGGGCGCCCGTTAAGGCGTAACCCAGTTTTTGGTAGAAGCCCACGGCGGGGATGCGGCTATCCACGCGTATCTCGCGGTAGCCAAGCTCCTTGATCCAGCGCTCCGCCTCCTCAAGCATCCTTCTGCCGAGGTTTTTGCCGCGGTACTCGGGGAGAACCACCACCCTACCGAGCGATACGGCGGAGGGGCTTATCTCGTAAAAGCGGCAGGTGCCCACGGGGTAACCGTCGTCCAAGACCACCACGTAGTTGGTGCCGTCCGCGTCCTTTTCGTCAAATTCCTCTCGGAGGGAGATGTGGAAGGCGCGGTTCATCCCTTCTATTCTGACGGAGTACGCGCCGGCGCGCTGCCATTCCTCCGTTGCGCGCATAAATTCAAATTCTTTCATCTTTTACCCTTTTTATTGGATTTTGGAATCATTATAACATACGCCCCCGCGTGCGACAAGTTTTTGTTTTAGCCGGCATATTTTAAATTGCGTGTTGTTGCGCGCTTTTAAATGTGCTATCATTAAAGCGACATAGGAAAAACTTAGGAGAAACGCTATGCAGGAATTCAAACTTAAAAGCTTTGACGAAACCGAGATCTATTGCACCTTGTGGGACGACGTGGAAACCCCCAAAGGCGTGGTGCAAGTACTGCACGGGATGAGCGAGTACGGCGGGCATTACGACGGCTTTGCCAGATACCTGAACTCGCGCGGGTACGTCGTCTTTGCGGACGATCACCGCGCCCACGGCAGAACGGAATCGGACAAGGAGCGCGGCAGGCACAAAGGCAACATCTTCCGCGACACGTTGAAGGACGAACTCTTCTTCCGCGAGTGGCTGAAGGAAAAGTACGCTTCCCTCCCCGTCTTTTTGGCGGGGCATTCTTACGGCAGTTTTCTTTGCCAAGCGTTTGCGGAGGAGGGGACGGACGTACCTGCCATTGCCATCTTCGGCACCGGGCATATGGGCACGCTGTGCACCCTCGGCAAGATTCTGACCTTCCCCGTCTTTTTGGTGGCGAGGAAGTGGCGCCCCAAGTTTGTCAACTGGCTTTCGGACAATTTGTTCAAGTTCAAGGGGGATAAGGGCAAGGCGCAATGGATCAACGACAACGACGAGTTGCGGCAAGCCTTCATCAAAGGCACCTACACGCATACCGATATGAGCGTTGCGTTTGACTTCTACATGATGCACGAAACCACCAAGATCTACCGCAAAAAGAACCTTGCCAAACTGAGCCCCAACACCACCATCGGCTTGTTCTGCGGCACGCAGGACGTCGTGGGGCTTTGCACCAAAGGGGCAAAGAAGCTTTACCAAACCTACCAAAAGTGCGGCGTACCCAGCGAACTTAAGTTCTACGAAGGCTCCCGTCACGAGGTGGTTTACGGCAAAAACGCCGACGAAGCGAGGAAGGACATTGCGGACTTCTTCGACCGCTTTGTCCCCGGCCAAACACAAGAATAATCCAAAACCGTTTAGGATAAACTTGACGC